>JAUNGJ010000007.1:57417-66874 GCA_030524585.1 Eubacteriales bacterium
CGGATGCTTGGAGACTAAACAGTAGAATTTAAATGCAGGAAACGTCGGGAAAGAGTCCTGGCGCTTCCTGCATGGTGATCCTGCATGTGATATTAAGATTCTATTCTGTCTGTGAGACCTTCCGGCATTGAGGCGGAGCCCTGCCCTACATACTTATAGATTTCCACAGTTTGTTTAATCTGTTCATCAGATAAATGCTTTGTTTCTCCACAGGCCTTTGCTGCAAGATATGCTTTTGCGGTTTCCTCAAGATATACCGCAGCAGTTAGCGCCTGCTTTAAATTATTTCCCACGGTCATAACACCATGATGTGCAAGAATTACAGCGTGGAGATCTCTGTTATCTCCTAAGTATTCTACAACATCCTGTCCCATCTCAACGGAACCGGGAGAACTGTACCGGGTCACAGGGACATTTCCGCCGCAGGCATTGCCGACCGTTGTAAGATCGGCCCGAAATTCATCCTGAATCAGAGAAATGGCTGTCGCGTAAGGCTGATGTGTGTGGATGGTTGCATTAATATCAGGGCGGTGATTGAAGATATACAGTATACCGTCCGTATCCGATGAGGGTTTGTTTGTGCCTTCAATAATATTTCCCTGACAATCCATCACCAGAACGTCATCGGGTTCCATATCTTCATAAATCATCCCGGAGGGCGTGACAAGAATCTCGCCGGAAGGAACCCGCATTGCAACATTTCCACCTGCTAAAGCGATCAGACCATATCTGTCCAGCTTAATTCCTGCATCAATTATTTTTTTCTTTTCTTCCAAATACATATTAACACGCTCCTTATTATACCTCTAAGAAATCAACGAAACGTACCTGTTCAAGGTCTTTTTCTGTAATTCCCAGGTCTTTTCCCAGAAGGCTGCCCACAGCGTTCACAAGATTCATGGCATCAATACCGTACTTCTTCATAAGATACATTTTTGATGCTCCGTGAGCATATCCGTTAAGTCCGATTTTAACCAGACGCTTGCCCAATCCGTGTTCAGCCATGAGATCTGCGGTTGCAGTTCCAAGACCGCCGATGTTTAAGTGGTTCTCCATGGTTACAACTCCGTATTTGCACTTGCGGATTGCATCTACAATTGATTGATCTGTAAATGGTTTTAAGGTTGAAACATGCATATGCTGTACAGAAATGCCCTTATCCTTAAGAGCCTGTGTGGCGCGCATTGCTTCTTCCGTACAGATAGAGGAAGAAAGAATTACGACATCATCTCCTTCTGACAGAACTCTTGCTTTATTAAATTGCATTGGTTCGTTTTTTGGAAATAATCTCGGAACCTCTTTGCGGAGCATTCTGATATAGCATGGACCGTTCCACTCGTAAGCGAGATCCAGTACACCTTCAATCTCTGTTGCATCGCCAATATCAAAGATAGCCATATTTGGAACGGAACGAAGCGTGCCGACATCGTTAATGGATTGATGGGTAACGCCGCCCGGAGTTGTTATTCCGGGAACAAAACCTACAAATACGACAGGAAGATTCGGATATGCAACACTCATTTCTAACTGGTCAAGGATTCTGCGGTACAGAAATACTGCAAATGTGTGGATAAAAGGACGGTATCCTTCGCGCGCTAATCCGGCTGCCCACGAGCACATATTCTGCTCTGCAATTCCCATGGTTAAGTACTGGTCCGGTTTCTGTGCCCGGAATTTTTTGACCTCACAGGAGGTTCCAAGATCGGCAGATAATACCAATGTTTCCGGATGTTTATCTGCAAATTCTAACATACATCTTTCGTGTGTATTAATTTCAATTTTCATGATTTACTAATCCCTCCTGACTATAATTCTTCGTATATTTTCTGGTATTCCGCTTTATCTGACTCGCTTATACGAACAAAGTGCAAGAATGGCCAACGTTTCTCAAGCGGAGCAATACCAGTAGTTCCTCTTGTCCTGCAGAGAACAACCAGAGGCCTGTCTTTGTGTTCCGTAGCACATGCATCTATGATTGCCTGAATGTCATGACCGTCACATTCTACACATTTAGCACCGAATGCAGTAAAACGATCGATCATAGGCTCTACGCTTGTCTGTTTCTCAACAGCACCTTCAACCTGCTGACCATTGCAGTCAACAACAATAACCATGTTGTCCAGCTTATAGTAAGAAGCGGTCTGGATACATTCCCATGTCTGGCCTTCCTGAAGCTCTCCGTCACCGAGCATAACAAAAACTTTACCAGTTTCCTGTTTGAGTTTTCTTGCATGAGCTGTACCACCGGCGATAGAGATGGTTTGTCCCAGAGATCCGGCAGTATTCTCAAATCCAGGTGAGTGTTCTGCTCCGATCATTTCCATGTTCCATCCGTCTACATTGAACTTGTCCATTGCATTAGGAGACAGACGTCCCGTTGCAATCAGGGCACAGTAAATTACAGAAGCATAGTGACAGCAGGAAACAAAGAACCGGTCCTTGTCAGGAGCGGCAGCTCCGTTATAATAGGAGCCTCTGTGATAGTCCATGTTATCTGGAGCAGGAACTCCGGGAAATGGAATGGGTTCCCAATTACCTACAGATGGACCAAGATTCATTATCTCCGTATAAAGGCTTGCGACAATTTCGGCTGATGAACATGCCTGGGCAAGATAACAGCCACCTTTATCGAGGGCAATTTTTAAAATTTGTTTACGGATACTATTAGCAATTTTCTGAATTTCTTCGATAGACATCTTTTGAGACATTATTACACTCCTTTCAAAAATAAGTTTTACAAAATTTCAAATAAATGAACAAATGATAAGCTTATTATTTCATTCAATTAGGTCGTTGTCAAGTGGAAAATTAGAAAAATAGATCAAAAAGTTTTTTTCTCTATTTTAGAAAAATATATTGCACAAACGGATAAAATGTGATATATAATTGTTAAAAAGTTACAAAATTTCACTTTTGTGAACAAATGAAAAATAAAATAGGAGTGTTAAAATGAAGGCTGTAGTAAAGACGGATAATGGTTACGATAACATGCTGTATATGGATGTGAATGAACCGGATGCTGTGGCAGATCTTGTAAAGATAAAGATTGCTTATTCTGGAATCTGCGGAACAGATCTGCATGCTTTTAAAGGAGAGTACTCCAGCACGAAACCGCCGGTAATTCTTGGACATGAATTCTCTGGTATTGTTACAGAAATAGGTCCGGATGTAAAGAATATTAAGGTTGGAGACAGGGTTACAAGTGAAACGACGTATACAACCTGTGGAGAATGTTCTATGTGCAGAAGTAAAGATTATAATCTTTGCGGCAACAGACAGGGCATTGGAACACAGATCAATGGCTCGATGGCGGAATATGTTGTCAGCAGAGAGGAGAGCGTTCACGTTCTGCCGGAAAATGTCAGTTTACTGTCTGCTGCTTTGACAGAACCTCTTGCATGTGGAGTTCATGCGGTAATTGAGAAAGGTGATGTGAAGCCTGGAGAGGTATGCGTTGTTTTTGGTGCTGGGGCAATTGGGCAGATGGTTGCACAGGTTGCAAAGGGCTGCGGTGCGATTGTTATTATGGCAGGTCTTTCTAATGATAAAGAAAGGTTCGAGATAGCAAAGAGCTGCGGAATTGATGTCACTGTTGATCAAATGACAGAAAATCTGAAGGAAATAGTCATGTCGATGACTGATAATGAAGGAGCCGATAAATGCTTCGAGTGTTCCGGTGCGGTGATTGCTGCCAACACAGCTCTGGAGCTGTGCAGAAGAAAAGGAACCGTTGTCCAGATGGGGGTTTTTTCAAAACCAAAAGCAGAGATATGTACGGATTATATTCTGCATAAAGAGATTGTCTATATTGGATCCAGAAGCCAAAAACCTTCATCCTGGGTTACATCTCTTCAGCTGTTGGCAGAAGAAAAAGTGAATCCGGAAAAAACAGTAAAAGACATGGTAACCCTTGAAAATTGGAGAGAGGGCTTTGAAAAAATGCTGCGAGGAGAAGGTGCAAAAGGAGTTATCTGTATAGATCCCGCCTTAAAATGATGCCGCTATTCAAAATTGGATAGTTTAAGCAATTCAAAAGCAAGTGGTTCATCACAAATCAGGCAGTTGATATAGCCGCCTTTTATAACCGCCAGGGTCGCTTCGGCTTTCTCTTTTGTGACGGAAACACCAATAGACCATTTTGCGTTTTTCATGGCATCCAAAGGCGCTGAGACGGGATAGTGGTTCGGAAATAATATCTCTTTACCGTTTTTATCAATTAGTCTGGCAAGAATGTGAGCAACGGCGCCTCTTTCGAGGACTTCGGCACGCTCTTCTGGAGTAGAGCAGTCAGACAGCATGAGGGAACCGTTTTTGTCATTTACAGTTCCAATACCGCTAAAGACAATATCCAGATTAGAGGCAATCTCGATCGCCTGTTTTATCTGTTTGGATTCGAAAAGTGATTTCTGAAGAGTTTCTAACTCCACATAAACCGGAGATACGATATTGCTGTATGTCGCATTCAGTTTTCTTGCGACATCGATAGCAAGCTCCAGACCATCAAATTGGGAACTCTTAACACTTAGGCATCCTGCCATTTGAGCAACCGTGACATTATAATACTCTTTTGGAGAAATGGCGTTGCAGACGGCGCGGACGGCACGTCCCCAGGAAAAGCCAAGGGACATATTGTTGTCAAGTATGTTGGATATAAGTTGGGCGGCGACGCGGCCGCATCTTTCAACTGCAATATCGTATTTGGAATTGCCGGCTACTACAATGGCTTCCCTGAACTGATACCTTTCACGAATGATCGTAGATAAGTTCATGTTTTTGCGTATTGGATCATGGACAATGATTTCAACAATTCCGGTCTGTCTTGCTTCTTCTAACATTCTTGAAACTGTAGGACGGGATATGCCTACGACCTGTGCGATTTCGCTTTGACTTAAGCGCTGTTCGTAGTATAAATTTGCAATATAGACTAATTGATCGAGATGATTTTTCATTTCATCAGTACATCCTTTCATATGTTTTTATGTGAGCATTATATCAAACAGATGAACAAATGACAAGGTGGCGAAAAAAGATTCAGTTATAATTAAAAAGGAGGTACAAATGAATTCAATATTTCCAGAATTGATTGCTGTAGATGTGGAAGCAGATTCTGCCGAAGAGGCGATCAGAAAGGTTGGTCAGATTTTCTTTGACAATGGTTATGTGAAAGATACATATATTGATGCTGTTGTTGCCAGAGAAAAGAAATATCCTACGGGATTACAGCTTGAAGGTATGGCGGTTGCAATGCCGCACACAGATCCGCCGCATGTATATAAATCAGGGGTCTGTGTTGCAAAACTGAAGCATCCGGTTACTTTTATGCACATGGGAACCGATGATCAGCCTGTAGAAGCGGAAATGCTGTTTATGATGGCGATTACCAATCCAAATGAGCATATGGATACCCTGGCCAAGGTTCTGCAGGTATATCAGAATCCGGAAGTGGCCGATAAGTTCAGAGGAGCTGTTACAACGGATGAATTATATAAAATAGCTAAATTCTATATAGGAGAAGAATAGGAGGAAAAAAATGAAAACTTGTAAAATTTTATGTGTATGTGGTTCGGGAACAGTCAGCTCATCGATGGTAGCTGGCAAACTGAAAGAACAGCTGGCGGAAAAAGGCTGGGATGCAAACTGTGTAGAAACCAGTCCCAATGGGATTGATACGGAAATTGCCGGTGCGCATTATGACTTAATTGCATGTGTGAGTCCAGTATATCAGGATTATGGTATTCCAAAAGTGAATGCGGTAGGAATGTTAACAGGATTAGCAGAAGCAAAAGTGATTGAAGAGTGTATTAAAGCGCTTGAGAACAAGTAAGTGGTACGTTATTTAAAAGGAGAGAAGCTATGGCTCAATTTTTTAATTCATTAGGTAATATTTTATCAACGTTGGGAGCAGCAGTATGCGTTCCAATCTTATTGGCTATTATTGCGCTTTTTATGGGATGCAAAAGTCAGAAAGCGTTCCGGTCTGCATTATTATGTGCGGCAGGACTTACAGGATTTAATCTTGTAATTAACAGTTACAGTTCAACTATAGCACCGGCGGTTTCCCAGATGGTAGAGAACTCAGGTGTGAATCTTCCCTGTCTGGATGTAGGCTGGCAGGCTGTATCTGTGGTTGCATATTCTACCCAGATTGGACTTCTTTGGATTGGAATTTGTATTATTCTTCAGATCGTTCTGTTCCTGACAAAATATACAGATATATTCATGGCATCAGATCTCTGGAATAACTATTCTTTTATGGTCTGGGGATCTTTGATTTATCTTCTGACCGGAAGCATTTGGCTGGCATTGGGATGCATGGTAGTTCAGCTGCTTTATATCCTGCTGTTTTCAGAGGCTTTTGCGAAGCGTTTTTCTACATATTATCAGTATCCGCAGTGCTGTCTGACAGCGCCGCATCACTTGGAAGGACTTCCGTTTGCGATTGTTATGAACTGGATCCTTGGCAAAATTGGATTTGATAAAATAAAGATTAATGCTCAGTCACTGCAGAAAAAGCTTGGACTTTTTGGAGAGCCGATGTTTATTGGCTTGGTTGTAGGAGCATTGATTGGCTTTATCGGTAATTTCCGTCAGCTGGGTACTTTGGAAGCCTGGGGAACGATTACGTCCGCAGCCGTATCTACAGCAGCAGTTATGGCAGTATTTCCTAAAGTTGCCGGTATCTTTGCAGGTGCATTTACAATTATTACCGATGCATATAAGCAGAAAGCTGCGGAGAGTGGAAAAGACCGTGACTGGTATCTGTCTGTAAATGATGCAGTTGCTTATGGAGAACCTAATACTTTAGTATCCGGTATTGTTTCTATTCCGCTGATTCTGTTACTTTCCTTTGTGCTTCCGGGCAATCTGATTTTACCGGTAGCAGACCTTTGTGCTCTGCCGTATATGTCAGAGGTATTTTGTGCAACATCAAACGGCAATATTGCGAAAACAGTTGTAATGAACGTAATCTGGTTCTCACTTGGAATGATTGTTGTTTCTCAGCTGGCGCCGGCATTTACCGATATTGCAGTAAGTGTTGGAGTACAGTTGGATGGAGCATCTATGTATATTATATCCTTTGGTATTATGTGCCATCCGTTTATAGCGGGACTATTCTTTGCTTTCTGGTCAAGAAATCCGATTATCATCGGAGCGGTTGTAATTGTATATGTCGTGCTGTATGTTCTGTTTAAGAAGAATAGATATCAGTTTGTTGATTGGATGGAGGCACAGGCAGCTAAGTACCAGATGAGTTAATTCCTTTATAATTGTATGTTGTAAAGATGCAGGCCGGAGCATATGCTCCGGCGCACAAACAGGAGACGGATCATGAAAGAAGCAGCAGAACAAATAAATTGTGTATATTGCGGGAGCGAACTGGGATACAAAACATATTGGGCAAGAGCGGTCACCAGAAATTTTAAAGTATGTTGTCCTGAGTGTAAACAAAAAATGGAACAGTATGTAGAAAAAGATAAAAAATATAAGACACTGATGTATTTAATGATCTTTTTCGCAGGTATTTCTTATCTGCTGAGTTATACATTTGGCCATGGGCTGGTGAAGAATGTACCCGGCTATATTGCGCAGCTTATTTGCGGGATCGCCTTTGCAGTATTTCCGTATCCGATCATTTCATTCGAAACATTTTATAAAATACCGATTCGGAAGACGGTGATGGTCTGCAGGGTGGTGGGAGTTTTGTTTTTGATATCAGGGATCTTCTTTTTGATTGCGTCACTTTTGTAAGAATGCGCGAATTGGAAGGTGTAAGGTGACAGATATGAAAAGCAGGATTTTCTTTTTTGACGTAGATGATACGCTGATGGACAGCGAGACTGGCAGAGTGCCAGAGTCTGCCTATGATGCATTGGCAGGCCTTCAGAAGAACGGGAATAAGATATGCATTGCTTCAGGCAGAAAGCTGATTCATCCTGACAATCCTAAAATATATGATGATTTGGTATGGGATGGTTATGTATGTAACGCAGGACAATTGGTTTATAACAGAGAACGAGAGTGTATTTACGATTTGCCATATCCAGAAGAAATCGTACGAAAATGTCTGGATGTTGTGGAGGAAAATCATCTGAATATTTTGATTCATGAAAAGAACAGATCTTATATTGTTAATGATAATCTGGAAGATGCTTATATTGCCAACAGGTTCTTTAATATGGATATGCCTCCGATCAAACAATATGATGGTGGAAGTGTATATGGAATGGTGCTGTATATGCCGAAAAATTATGATCTTTCTATATTTGATAAAATTTTGGACATAACATTGTATCCGGGGAAATCTAACTTCGCTGACGTCGTATATGGAGATGCAGATAAATATAAGGGCATATTAAAAATATTGGAGTATTATCATGAATCATCATACATTGCCTTTGGCGACTCAAATAATGATGAGGAAATGATGAAACATGCAGAAGTATCGATCTGCCTGGGGCAGGGAACTGATAATATCAAAACGATGAGTTCCTATGTTACGGATTCTGTTAATAATAATGGCATATGGAATGCGTGCAGAATGTATGGCTGGATTTAGATGGCTGGGATGTTTTCAAGTGTATATAAGGAATTAGGAGGGAGTCCTGCATGTCGGTGCAGGACTTCTTTGGCATAAAACATTATTTTGCTTATGGATTAGAACCTTGAGCAGATGGATGGTAAAGAAGAGGAGAAGATAGGAAATGATCTATGAAAGTATTAGAAAACAGGTAGTGGAGGCAATTTTAGAGGCGGCAGAACAAAAGTTGATTCATGGAACGTCCGGAAATATTGCGATGAGAGATAGTGAAAAGCGAAATATTGTTGCCATTACACCAAGTGGAATACCATATAATAGAATGACTGCAGAAGAAATTGCTGTCGTTGAAATGAAAGAAGATGGGACGAATGAGTGGATTGACGGACCGTATAAGCCATCTTCAGAGCTTCCGATGCACACGGCAGTGCTGCGTGCGAGAGCTGATGTGAATGCGACAGTGCATACGCACAGTATGTTTGCTACAATTATGGCAATGGGAGATGAAGCCGGACTTTTGGCGATTACGCCTCCGCACTGTGAATTTACACCAGTAGGAATTGTTCCATTTGTGATGCCTGGAAGCGATGATATTGCAGCCAGGGTATTAGAAGCGATCGGGGAAAGAGGAAGAACCTGTCTGCTTAAAAATCACGGAATGTTCTCCTGTGGAACAGATATGACGTCTGCAATGCATGCGGCTGTTTATACGGAAGAAATGGCACAGACTGCATATTATGCAAGATTACTCGGCATTTTTGAACCAATGCCAGAGGAGGCGGAAAGAAGGATGAAAGAGCTTTTGGCAGTGGGGCGGTCGGTTTAGTGTCTATATTGATAAAACAAAAAATCCCGAAACCTCTATATCAAAGGTTTCGGGATGCTTTAATGCCGCAGACCGGAATCGAACCGGTACGAGAG
>JAUNGJ010000061.1 GCA_030524585.1 Eubacteriales bacterium
TTCTCAAACTTCTCCGCAAACTCTCCGCTGGTCTGCTGTACCATTTCCACCAGATTCAGGTTCATGCACTCCAGTGTAATATTGCCGGAGCTTACCTTGGACGCCTCTACCACATCCTCGGTCAGTGTCTTTAATCTTTGAGCCTTTGCTTCCAGCACATCCAGATAACCCTGAATTTTCTCATCCTGAATGTTCTCCCGCTTCAGCAGATCAATGTAATTGATAATGGAAGTCAGCGGAGTTTTAATGTCATGGGATACATTGGTAATCAAATCGGTTTTCAGCCGTTCGTTCTTCATGCTGGCTTCCACAGCCGCATCCAGACCCTCTCCGATCGAATTAACCCGCTCTGCAATCTCTAGCTGGTCTCCTCTCAGGCCGTCCAGCGGAATCTTATAATCCACTTCGCCCCCTGCAATATGCATGATGCCTTCGCGAATCCGTTTCCTTCCCACCGCCTGATACAGGATATAAATAAATGCCGCCGCGTCTGATGCCAGACCAATCACCACAAACAAAAATTCCCCTGTCGTCCACAAAAGAAACTGGCTAAACACAAACAGAATAAAGATTATCATATGCTTCCAGATAATCGGCAGATGGCGCATAAGTATCCTCATTTTAATAATCAGCCAGCGGAGAAAGCTGTCCTTCCACAGAGTACCTGCCTTAATCCTGCGGACCAGACTCAGATATCCGATCAAAAAAGCCATACAGGTAACAAACCCAATGATTCCGCCGAGCACAAGCGTAAAAGGCTCCAGGTCTGTCAGCTGGTGGTAAACCATCGTTCCTCCAGAGCTGTAGCTCACATGCCTGCTGGTATACCCCATACCTTCTACTGCAAGCATCACAACTCCTATCCATACCCCGATTACCAGCGCTGCCGCAATCTCTGCCTTCCATCTGTCAAATGGATGCAGATGAAGCTCTTCATCCTCCGGCCGTCTTCCTGCCACAGCCGTCAGCCAGACCACGCTTACCAGAAGAATAACTGCCGATATGATTCCCATCACCAGCATTCCGCCGATGTTTCCGGAAATCTGCTGATAGTTTTCCCTCGCATAATAATAAGCATCCTGCACCGGATAACTGGTATCCAATGCTACCACAAATTCAAAATCCTCTGCCGGCCCGCTTGCACCAACCTGATGATGCCAGCTATCTGCCGTTACACTCTGAATATTACTCTCAAAGTCTGCAAGCTTCGGATTAACAGCCACATATTTTCCCGCCGCTTTTATAGATTTAACACTATCCTCCAGCGACTCATACTTCTGATACTGCTCCTGGTTTGTATATACCTTCTTCGCCTCTTTGTCTGCATACAGATAGATCAGATTGGTATTTCCATCTGTAAAGTAATTCAGGACACTGTCATACATATCACTTTCACTGTCCAGAATTCCCAGCGCAATACCAATTGCATCATATGCCTGCGAAAGCTTTCCATTCCACTCCGGATTATTATTGGCAATTTCAAGAATGCTTTTTGCATCGACCGGCGCATATTTTTCCTCAATCCAGTATCCATCGTAATTCCAACAATCCACATACTTCACCTGATTATCCGCATCCAGCACAGCCTTTGACGTATCGCTGCTGCCCTCATACCAGTTTCCTTCCTTCAGCTGCTGCAGAATATCATAGGCGGTCATATCTTCTGATTCCATAACGAACCGAAGCTCTCCGTCATCTATTTTCTTTTTTAATTCGCTGTAAAAATAATATTCATAGGTTTTGTCCGGTTTGCTGCATACGATAATCGCATCCTCCGGTGCATTCCCGTAATCACTGTAGCTATCGCAGTTATTTGCATAATAATCCTCTGCCCAGTCAACTAGATCTTCCAGTTTATAGGCAAGACCGGATTGATTCGTACCGTCTATAATTCCGGTATCATTAAACTTCTTCACATCTACAATCTTCTCCCCATCGTAGACCCCATCCGTCTCAAAAACTTCCTTTGCCCGAATTCCACTGAGGATATCCATAGAATCCCAGAGCATCTGACTGCTCATATCCTGAGATTCCTCATAGTTCATATCCCTGTCTTCCAGCACATTCTCTACTGCGCTGGGACATGCAAGTATCCATATCATACTGATGACCAGAAGAACTGCCATCACATGCGCCAGTGTAACCAGAATCCCCTTCGCCAATCCATTTCTATACCATTTTTCCTTCATATTCACTCCATTCCGCCACCCTAATGATGGCTTTCTATTAGAGCTTTTCCACCTTATAGCCTACTCCCCAGACTACCTTTAAATATCTCGGCTCCTTCGGATTAATCTCGATCTTCTCGCGAATATGCCGAATATGTACCGCCACGGTGTTGTCCGCACCCAGCGCAGCCTCATTCCAGATACTCTCATATATCTGCTCAATGGAAAACACTCTCCCCTGATTTCTTACTAATAATAATAAAATATTGTACTCGATCGGCGTCAGCTTCACCACCTCACCGTCCACAGTAACCTCTTTCAGATCATCGTTAATAGACAGTCCTCCCGTACTGTACACGGCTTCTCCCATCATCACACCAGCCGTACTCCCAAGCTGTGTATATCTGCGAAGCTGAGACTTAACTCTGGCCACCAGCTCCAGCGGATTAAATGGCTTCGTCACGTAATCATCGGCTCCGATATTGAGTCCCAATATCTTATCCGCATCCTCGGACTTGGCCGACAGAATAATAATCGGCATATTATTCTTCTCACGAATTTTCAGCGTTGCCCGGATTCCATCCAGCCTCGGCATCATCACATCAATCACCAGAAGATCAATGTGTTCCTCCTTCAGCTTCTTTAACGCTTCCTCGCCGTCATAAGCCTTGCTGACCTGATATCCTTCCTGGGTAAGATATATTTCTATTGCTTCTACAATCTCTTTGTCATCATCACATACTAATATTCTGGACATTTCCATCACCTCCCTCTTACTATAAGTCATTAAGGCTCGAAGTGCAATCTTTATAAGAGTTTCACTCCTGCCATTTCTTTCTATGAACCAATCATAGCAGGGAATTTTTAAGGTCAGGTGACGGAAATTCTTAAGATATTTTAAAGATCCTATCTGGCTTTTAAAATCACATCATTCGGCTCCGGCGCCGCTTCTGGAGTTCGGCGCACTTCCTTTAGACGGTTCAGCCCTGCCCTTGAAATGACTTCTGCCAGATCATAATAAGCAATATTCATATCTACGCTGCCGGAAATACCATCTACATGCCCATCATCCCGGTATTGCCAGACAGCCTGGCCGTTGGTTTCCGGTTCGGGTGCATACTGGGCATACCAGAGGGCATATCTGGGTCTTAAGAATGCATCAAAATACCTCTCCAAATAATCCAGATTACTGTAGTACATGGCAAAATACCCCAGCTCCTCCGCCCGCCTGCAAAATGCCTCTACGATTTCGGCAGCGAGCTCTCTGGTAACCGTCACCCCCAGCGATTCCGCATAACGCACGGATGCATACTCAAAATCAATGCACACCGGATAGGAAATCTCATATTCCTCAATTGTCTCGATACACTGTTCGGCTTCCTGCCTGGCCATCTCCGACGTATAGGCATAAGAAAACCAGTATACACCACATGGAATTCCTTCTCTGTTACATCCCTCGGCATTTTTTCTAAACTGCAGGTCTATCGTTCCGGAACCATATCCGGCGCGAAGCATGGCAAACTGTATACCAGACGCTTTTACCTGCGCCCAGTTAATATTTCCCTGAAATTCACTTACGTCTATTCCATGAATGCTCATTTTACACTCCCGCTTTTATCCTTAATCTTATACTATGCAATGACCAAATAAAGGTGATTTTTTACGTGTCTAAATGTGTCGTTTTGCATCGCATTTTGACTGATATTTCCAAATAATGTTCTTTCCGTTTATCATTTATAAATGTACTCATCAATCACCAAATCTAGGAAAGGAGTTGTTTACTGAAATGAAGGAGATACAGTATCTTGTACGCTCCCTTGGAATAGGCGGAAATTATCAGGGTTATCGTTATCTAATCTATGCAATTTCCCTCTGTCTCGAAGACGAGGACTATCTGCTTGGTGTCAGCAAGCTTCTATATCCAGAGATAGCGCAAACCTTTCACACTACCGCAAGCAGTGTTGAAAGAAATCTTCGAACAGTAGTAAGCGTTTGCTGGGAGCGTGGAAATCGCAAGCTATTAGAGCGAATCTCTCTTTATCCTCTCTCGGGAAAACCCACAACCGGAGAATTTCTGGACATTGTAACCAGTTATTTAAAACAAAATACATTTATTAACTGACGCTTCCTAATTTCTTAAGCTGTTTTTAAGAAATTTTCTTTTTCTTTTAGAGATTTAACATACTTTTGTCATATTTTACTTATATAATAATCTCAGATAGTTGATAAAGACATCAGCTATCTCCCCCTCATAAAGTAAAACACCAAATAGACTTTGGTGCCGCACTTTACTCTCATTCCTTTAGATAACTATAACGAAAAGAAATCCGCTAGCCTGCATGGTTAGCGGATTTTCTTTGTATACTGGATTAATCGGTTTTCCTATTTATCATCTTTGTCCGAATCATCGTCTTTAGTTTGGGATTTATTAAGATACACTGAGCCAAGACACAGCCACATTGAGCCTACACACATCCAGGTAATCCCCATATCTCTCGTTGCTTCTTCAAATATGTTGATGCTGGCAAGAATATAAAATGCCACCGCACAGAGGTAAAAAACAATTGCAATCGTTCTATAATTCTTCATAGCCAACCTCCCCCATAACTTTTTAATCTTGTCCTCTTGCTAAATTCGTTTTTATCATTTTATCATACCTGTAAACCATTCACAATGAGCAAAATACTGCCTAACAGATATCTACAGATTCTTTTAAGATGAACTTAAGATTTTTTCTTTTTCTTTCATAAAATTAACACGATTTGGACATATTTATTCTATATAATAACAATCAGATAGTTGATAGAGCATCAGCTATCCCCCCTCATAAAGCAAAACACCAAATAGACTTTGGTGCCACACTTTACTCTCATTCCTTTTTAGATAACTAAAACAAAGAAAACCGTCAATCTTCACGATTGGCGGTTTTTCTTTATCGCACCGGTGCACTCCTCTATTGTTCCAGTGTTTTCAGCTTTTCTTTAATCTGCCTGGTCCAGGAAGGCGGCAGCGTCTCAAAATACATATCTATATCCTTTTTCAGTGTATTTGTTTTCTTTCCATAATAGATTGCACAGGCAGCTACCAGCAGCAGCTCCGGGCACTCCTTCTGATGTCTGTGAATAATAGACAAAGGCGCCAGAATACGCTCTGTGGGTCCAAGCTTTCTGTCCACATTCCTGGCATTTCGTTCAATAGTGTCAACAATATTTTTATTCTGAAATTTCTTTACCGCCATTTCCGCAAATTCTTCCTGCTCTTCCTGTGAGATACCATATTCCAGACAGATACATGTATTCAGAGTCTTAAGGATTTTATGGATACACTGCTCAATTTCAATATCGTTAGCCGCATCACTGTATACCTGATAGTTTTTATAGTAACCCAGATAGGAAACAACAGCAGAAACACAGTTATATGTATAAATCTTTCTCTGCATCAGCACATCCAGATTTTCCTCTGCTGCCATATTTTCGTAAGGAAGTTCATGTCCCAGAGCAACAACATCATATGGAAGATAATCCCGGTTTTCACTGAGTATGTCCAGTGAATGCTCTGTTTTGACGGTTGTGCAGAATACGATTGCCTCCGCCAGATGAACCCGCTTATCCTCACAGAGAAATTTTAGTTCCTTTGTCACATTGACGCCATTTTCTGCTGTAAGGATATCAACATCCTGCTTAGTCCGCATTGCAAGCGCTTTCTGCAGAATGTCGGATACCGTCTTAAGATTTTGCTGTCCCACACTGATCATAATTAAATCCGCTTCTGCCAGACTGCGCAGTCCTTCCTGCGAATCAATCAGGTATGCATCATAATTTTCCAATGTAACAGGCGCTCTTTCTTTGGCGCCGAAGAAAACCTGATAAGATGGATTTGCCTGCAGCGCGTCAATTAAAGTCTTCTCTTTGTCTACGAATGTAACCCGCTCCGTTCCAAAAAAGCGGTTCAGATATCCCCGTCCCGTCTGTCCGGCGCCGATAATTACGATATTACTCATGACCGTTCACCATCCCTGATTCTTTTAATTTCGCAGCCGCCTGCAGCACTGCGGCATACAGCGGCTCTTCCTTCTCCAGCTCACAAACTGCCTGCAGTACATATTCGATTCCTTTGGTCTGTCGCATTTCCTTTAATTTCACTGCTGATTCATCGGTTGGCTCATCAAAATAGAGCGCCTTCGCGATGGTATCAATCAGCGTCTTTGGATAAATGCCATGCTTTAACGCCATACGGCACGGGGCAATCAGACGGTCCTGGGGACCGAGCTTTCGAATCGGGTCTTTGCCGTGGCGGATTACTTTATCTACAATTGTCCAATCACAATACTTGGCTCTTGCCTTTTTTGCGAACTCCGTCTGCTGATTTGCATCCACTCCCAGCTCGGCAACTAACGTCTGATTAATTTCCTGATAGGCGCTGTCCAGCAGCTCGGAAATTTCCGGACTATTGGCCGCCTCCGCAAGGATTTCATACCCCAGGAGATAGCCCGTATAAGCAATCACCGCATTACTTGTATTATTAGTATACATTTTCTGCGTCAGGAAGTTGCCGAAATGCTCCATCAGCTCTACGCATTTAATCTTTGGAATCCCGCCATGCAGTCTGGATTTATCAATCGGCAGATACCAGAAATTCTGAACCCACACATCCTGAGGATATTTTTTGGCCAGCTCCTCATCCGGCTGGGTTGCCGTTCGCATCAGAACCGCTTCCGAGATTCCTGCATATTCTTCAAACACTGCCGCATTTTCCTCTGACAAAGCGGCCATCAGCGGCTTTTTAAAGGTCTCCGCTGCATCCTTCCAGTTTTCACATACAATAATATTTTTAGTCACCGGCTGTGCTCCATACCGGTTGATGATATCCGCAAGACTTTTTGCAGCAGCCGGCAGATGATTTCCACCGACAGATACAAAGGCAATATCCGACCGGTAAAATTCATCGTAGATTTCCTTTGCCGCATCGAAGGTATACGCCCGAATCCCCGTCACGTCGCTGTCCAGCGACTCATCCCCAAGAACATGTACATGATACTGCTTTTTTTCATTCAATATCGTAACGATTGGTTCATATACGTCTACAAAGGTGATTTCAAAATCACTCAAATACAGCAGCTGTCCCAGAAATCCTCTTGCAATTTTTCCCGCGCCAAAAATGATTGCTTTTTTCATGATTCATTTCCTCCACTTTTAAAAAAAGCCAGCAAACGCTGACTTTAGTTTTCAGATGCAATTTGCACAAAAGCCTTCGCTCTTCTTGTCAGTTCATCATAATCGCCTTCCGCAATTACCTTTTTGTCAAGAAGGCGCCCGCTGATTCCAGCTGCACAGTATCCCGCTTTTAAGAAATCCGCAAAATTGCTCTCGTTTACTCCGGCTGCTGCCAGAAATTTCACATTGTTGACCGGACCCTTAATGTCCTTCAGATAGCCCAGACCAAGCCAGCCGGCCGGAAAAATCTTCACAATATCTGCGCCGGCATTATGCGCGTCAATGATCTCACTCGGTGTCAGCGCCCCCGGGATGGATACCAGCCCGGCTGCTTTTGTAGCTTTGATAACCTCTTCATTAACATTCGGTGACAGGCAGAACTCGCCTCCTGCTTCCTTTGTTGCAATCACATGCTCCACACAGGTCACTGTACCGGAGCCCACTTTCATATCCGGAAATTTTTCACGGATCAGGCGGATCGCGCCTCCTGTCTTCTCTACGGCATCTTCCGCCGCCTGGTCAAAAGTCACTTCTGCCATACGAATTCCTCCTGCATGTAAAGCAGTAATTACTTTCAGAAGGTCATCCCCGTACAGACCACGGCAAATTACCAGCACTTTATTATCTTCAATAAATTTAACTACGTCACTCATCACTATTCCCAGCTTTCTATACGTATTTTTCAACAAGTTCCTCAGAGTCCGTTACCACTACCCTAAAGAATACCTTGATTCCCTTATCGATCAGGTTCCTCAGATCCTGATTTTCTGCTTCGCTTGTGGAAATATTCTTATACAGAGTCCTGCGTCCTGCCTTAGCGCCAATGCCTCCTACATTTACAGAATCAAGCTGAATACCTGCATCGGTCAGCGCTACCAGCGTTCCCGGTGTTTTTACCAGAATGAGCACCCGTTTGCCATTGTCTTCTCCGTTCAAATACTCGATAGCATCTGCAATGCCAAAGATTTTCAGGCTGATCTTTGCCGGCATACTTGACTTCATGACCATCTGAATAAAAGAATCCTTCGCAACAGCATCATCTACAATTACCACCTCATTTGCAGAAGCATGCTGAATCCACAGCGTCATTACCTGCCCGTGAATCAGGCGGTCGTCAATCCTTGTCCATACAATATTTTTCATGTTATTCTCCTTTCACGATACCAAAATAATCCAGAATATTATCCACAGCACAGGCTGTCATTTTGTTAATAGCTTCTACGCTGACAGCTGCCGTATGCGGACTTAAAACTACATTATCCAACGCTTCAAATTTCTCATTAATATGTGGCTCTCCGTCAAATACATCCGTTCCATATCCATAGATCCGGCGCTCCCTGAGAGCCCTGATCAGCGCTTCTTCATCTACCAGAGATGCTCTCGCCGTATTGATCAGAATCGTATTCTCTCCCATAAGCGCCAGCTCTTTTTCACCGATTAACGGCGTACCGTCCGGATTTCCGGGGGCATGAAGAGTAATAATATCGGCTTTTCCAAAGATTTCCTCCGGACTCATGACTTCAATGCCATTTGCTTTGCAGTAGTTTTCATCCAGAAATTTATCATACCCAAGAATTCTGCAATCAAAACCTTTAAGTCGTTTTACCACCTGACGTCCGATGGAACCAAGGCCGATCACTCCCACAGTTTTATGACACAGATCAAGTCCGGTTTCTTTCTTCCAGCTTCCTGACTTCAGATTTTTATCTACATTACAGATATGACGCGTCGTCGCCAGCATAAGTCCCACTGCATAGTCGGCGACCGCTTCCGTATTGCAGTTTTTAGTTATAGTCACTTCGATATTTCTTCTTTTTGCCTCTTCCAGGTCGATGTTATCGATACCAACCCCGTAACGGGAGATGATTTTTAACCTGTCAGCTTTTTCCAGTACTTTTTTACTAACCGTATCCGAGCCCAGAATGATAGCATCCACCCCGGGAACTTCACCCATCATCTCCTCTTCATTCATAATATGATGGTACCTGTTTCCAACAAGCTCCCATCCCAGGGACTCCATAAGAGTCCTCGGGCGGGGATCAAATTTTCCAAAACTATTCGATGTAATCAATACTTTCACGCTTTTGCCTCCTACAAAATACCAATCAGCCCTCCGATGATGCAAACCACGAAAATACCCACAATTACTTTATTGATGCTTATTTTTTTCTTTGCGATCAGCCAGTAAACCAGCATGATAGCTCCGAATGGAAGGAGATTCTGTATAATGGAATCAAGAATATCCGTCTGCACATTCAGCACCTTTTCCCCAAGCTCCAGCTCCAGAGGTGTTGTCAGCTTAACCGTATTGGCCGCCAGCGCTCCGATCGTTACGGCTCCCATTGTAGTTATGATCGTCATGATCTTTTCCATACGGTTTCCGTTGAAAAATTCTGCTACAAAGGAAGTCCCCTTCTGATAAACCTTGTTAAATAATGTATGGCTGATTCCCCAGTTAAGCGCCAGTGTAACAAGCATATAGAAAATTGGCGCAAACAGATTGCCCTGCTGTCCAAGAGAGATTGCAATGGAGCCAATGATCGGAATCAATGTTCCCTGACGAAGCGTATCGCCAATTCCGGCCAGAGGTCCCATTAAGCTCGTCTTGATTGCGCTGATTGCCTGGCCGTCAATCTCTGCTCCGTTTGCTTTCTCCTCCTCCATCGCAATAGAGGCTCCCAGAATTACAGGACCAACCAGAGCAAATTCAGAGTTATAGAATTCCATATGGCGCTGGCAGGCTTCCGCTTTTGCTTTCGGATCATCCGCATATAGCTTGTCAATCACATTTCTCATACCGGAGAAGAATCCCGGCGCCTGTAAACGCTCGTAGCTGCAGCATGCCTGGGCATAGATTTCAAACTGCCAGTATGCCTTGTTCAAATCCTTTTTCGTCAGAGAAACCTTCTTCTGTTCTTCTGTATTCTGTACTTCCAGTTTCTGCTCTCCCATCATCTATACCTCCTCTTTAAATTTCAGTTCACCGTAAACATATGCAAGAATACCGGCAAAAACTGCTACAACCAGCATGCTTAGTCCTGAGTATGTCATCAAAAAGAATCCCAGTACAAAGAACAGCAGAATACCGCTTCTTGTATTCAGCATCTTAAGCAGCATTGCAATACCAATAGAAGGCAGCAGGCTTCCGATCACACTCAGAATGTGAAGCGGCGTACCGGACATTGCCTCAATTACTCCCTGTACCACCGGAGCGCCCAGATAAACAAGCAGCGCAACCGGAACCGCTGTAACCAGGCATGCAAAGATCTGAGTTGGCCAGAGCTGCCAAAAAGCCATTTTCTTTGTATCGCCTGTCAGCGCATATTTGTCCATCTTGTGTACAAAATAAATATTGACCGTCTGACGCAGTGTCCAGATCATGGTTCCTAAAACTCCCAGCGGAACAGCAATGGCAATCGCCGCCTCAGCGGTAGCTCCTGATGAAATTGCCAACGCCGTACCTACAATACCACCAATACCAGCATCTGCAGGAAGTGTTCCTCCGGCATTTACAAATCCTAAATACAATGTATTGATCGTAGCGCCAATAATCACGCCCTGTACCACGTCTCCCAGAATTAATCCTGTAATTGCTCCGCACACAATCGGCTGACGGATAGAAACACTACCTAATCCAGTTACCCAAGGTGTTCCATTATTTGTCAGATAATACAGCAATCCCAACAGGATTGCCTGAACAATTGAAATCTGCATATTCTTTTTCCTCTCTTCCTAAATCTGAATCTTGTCTCTTAAACTCATGATGCTCTGCGGCCCTGAAATCAAACACGCCTTTTTTAATTCTTCTAAACTCATATATGATGTATTGGATGCAGCCTCTAATAACATTGGCAGATTCACTCCTGTAATACATTCCGTTTTGGCATCATCACCCAGCTCATAAAAACTGCGTGCCGTCGCATTCGATGGACTTCCCCCAAATAAATCTGTCAGCACCAGAACTCCATCTCCTTCCGACTGTTCATTCAGCCGTATGATCGCATTTTTTACTTTTTCTTTCAGTTCGTCGATATCATCTCCATGATAAAGACCATAGCTTTCAATCAACGGCGGCTCTCCCATGATCAACGCAGCACTGTCCAGTAACGCTTTTGCCAGATCGCCATGTGTGACCAATAATAACGATACCATCCTCTCACCTCCTAAAAACCTCAAATTATTGCAATAATTTCGATATTTGCATTCTATCACCGCCCTCAATGTTTGTAAAATTTCGCATTTTTTTACACACTATTCCATCTGTGTATCAGCAACATTGACCGAAAACAGCCATTAAAATCCCCATTCGGCATTTTCTATATAAAATATAATTGATTCTCAATCAGAACTATGCAATAATACAAAACACAGATACTTTATGCGGCAATTTTCTCCATACAGCTGCAAAATACTACACACTAATTCAAACACGCCACTATAACATCGGTACATTTTACACAATTTTGTTATTATCTACTATTCTAATTCGGAGGATTCATCATGGAAAAGAAAGAACAAATATACCTGTATATTCGAAAAGACACACTGAATAAACTCAAAAGCAAAAACTACGATAATCTCGGATTAGATACCTTAAGCGTAAGTCTTGATCTGAAAATGAACCGCGCCAACATATCAAGGCTGCTCAATCAGCTTTATAACGAAGGACGTATTATCAAAACTGCCTCACGTCCGGTGCTTTTCATTGACCGCGCTTCCCTGGAGACTTATATACAGAATACCTATATCCCCTCAATCATTCCAAAAGACAAAGAACTCAAAGACTATCTCTCCGACACGGCCGACTACAAGGAAGAGAATACCGTCAACAGCTTCAGCCGGTATATCACAAACCTGCGTCACTCAAAAATGGCTGAACCTGTCAAAAGGGCGAAGTCCGCGATTCTGTATCCATCCGGATTGAATACAATTATTATCGGAGACAGGGGAACCGGGCGCTTTCAGTTCGCCAGAGCCATGGCGAACTATGCAAAAGAAGTTCAGTTTGTAGACGAAAAAAAGAAAGCGAGTATTGTAGAATGTCTGAACTATAACGTCTCTAATGAGGAAAGCTTTCTAAAGCTATTGTTTGGAGAGTATATCGCCAAAAATAACGCCCATAAAAAGGGCTTGTTTCAGCAGTCGCAAAATAATATCATCATTTTGAATAATATGGACCAGCTGCCTTCCAATGCCCTGAGCGCTTTATACAGCGCAATCCTGGACAAATCCTTTTCGCCCATTAATTCTCAGAAAATATACGAATTAAAAACCCTGATCATTGCAACGTCTTCAAAGCCTGTTCTGGGAGACGACGGCGACATCCGGAGATGCTTTCCTATGCTCATTAATCTTCCGAATCTGCATGAGCGGTCTATCGTAGAAAAGCTTGTTCTTATTCTGCAGTATCTTCAGGATGAAGCCGCCCTAATCGACAACACGATCCGCATTTCCAAAGACGCATTAAGCTGCTTTGTAATGTCTGAATACAAGGGAAACCTGGCTCATCTGCGCGCAGAAATCCGCCAGGCGTGCGCTATGGGATACCAGGATTACCTTAACAAAAATGCCTTTTTTATTGATATTGATTTTGATGAAATATCGACTCCCGTTCTGGAGAATATTTTTGACGTAGATAAAAGAATAGATGAACTGAAAGATACTTTGAATTTATTTACCAATGATTATCTGTTTTTTTCCTCCCGGCTTCCCAATCCCGAACTTCAGCTTCTCTATGATTTGGACCGTTCTCCAAATGCTGAAGAAAATCTAAACATTCAGACCATTGGCGAAGAGATGACCAACCAGTGTATTGCAGATATTGAATCTGCCAGCAGTATTCAGATGAACACAATTCGCTCTCTTTTCCTGCAGAAAATATACAAACTGGTTTATCCTCTGATTAAGAAACATGCCATTTGCAAAAATGAGAAGCTTTTATATGGCCTGCTGCTCCATATATCGAATGAAATTGACCGCATCACCTCCAATAATACTACCCTTGCCTATTCCAATCTTACCAATAAGATCGCAAGGGCAAGCGACTATACCTATGCGATGAGCATCATTCATGCAGTCCAGGAGACTTATAAGATTCTGTTTCCCGAGTCCGAGGCCGATTACATTGCCACTTACTTATACCTGTCCTCCCAGTGGATTAATAAGCGTTATATTCAGCTGCTTATTATTTCCTCCAACAAGGAGACTTCTAAAAATTATGCCGATTTTATTAATGGCCAAAGCTTTAAGACGTATGCCTCCTACATAACCCTTCCGCCAGATGAAACCACACAGGATATCATTGATACCGTCACAGAAAAAATGAATCAAATTGACAAAGGCCGCGGCATTATCATCATCACCGATAATCCTGTCATCCGGGAAAACAGCAATCTCATTTCCATGAATTACCACGGAGAATTTACGACCATGGAGGATCTGACGATCCAGAAAATCGTATCCATCGCCAAGAGAGTAGAATCCCTCGGCGCCACCATTCAATCCTCCAATGTATTTGAAAATTTTACTATAACCGAAACCGCACAAAACACGCCAATTCAGACACACGCGCAGGAATTACTGCAGGATATCCAGGATAAGCTTCTATCGGAATCCCTGATTTTCCTGAATCCGGAAAAAACCTGCCAGTCACTGTTCAATGTCCTGCTGAATATTATCAGTGACTTATCCATCCAGTATTCCGATGATCTGCTGATAAAGTTTATCTTTCATACCGCTTTCACATTGGAAAGGTGTATCCGGAAAGAGCCCTATGTATATCCCAAGTCACGTTCACTTATCAGGCAGAACCGAAAGCTATTTGATATACTGGAAAAGAATTTTGAGACAATTACCGAAATATTCTCCGTACAGATCCCCGCCGGTGAGATGGGCTTTATTATTGAAATATTTCTTCCTTATTGCTCTTTTTAATACTTTTGCCTGCGCCAGCCTATCAGCAAAATCTGCCGGAGAAACAGATACATCAGCAAAAGCGCCACTATAACTCGCAAAACCCCAATAGAAGTCACTCCTGGAAATTTATCATGGACATACGTTATATTAAAATTTTTTACAATATTGTCATTTGCTTTAAAAGAATAAGCAGGTTCAAAAAATATAACAGCGTATCCACCTGGATTACTTTGTATTTTCGGACTAAAATTGGGGTTTTGCAATTCTGCATACCAACCAAGCCCGCCATTTTGAGCCGTATGTGGTGTTGATATAAAATTGGAATACTCAGTTTTGCCATTCGAAATATTTTTCACCGTAGAATGCGCATAAAAATCGCTAAGTGTAAAATAATTATCATCCCAGTTCAGGCTTATTAAATCCTCTCCACATACCCCCGGAGTAACAAGCCAATCGTAAAAAATCACTATTTCACATCCAATAATATTTCCCGATGAGTCTCCAAAATTAGTTACCATTCCTTTTAGCTGCAGCTGCGATGCTGATATAGCGTCTCTGGAATTAGGATTTATATCATCAAAAGCCTGAATCCAATCCATACTCTTTGAAGAAATACTTACGTCCTCAGGCATCTGCCCCGTAGTTCTTTCATAAATCACATTTATATCAGAATCTGATAATTCGCCTAATATTTCTTCATCATACCCCTTGCTAATTAAATACTCTCTCTTGCCATCTGTTCCTTCTTCTCCACTTGCATAGGCTACATTTGACAAAAGAATTGCGAATATAACCACTAATAGAATTACACTTTTTTGCCTTTTTTTCATAATCTCACACCCCCTCTTTCTTTTATTCCAAAAAACCGCCAGCCATAAAGACCAGCGGTTTTCTTTATTGTGTCATTTAAATGA
>JAUNGJ010000109.1 GCA_030524585.1 Eubacteriales bacterium
AGAGCGCACGGCTGGGGGCCGTGAGGTCGCAGGTTCGAATCCTGTTACCCCGATTTTTTCTGTTTAGAACTATCTATATTCCGAGTGTCCATGACTATTAATGATAGTGAGCGGAAGTGCTGTGATTTCTTCCACGCACCTCCGCAAATCTCCAATACCGATCATCGTATCAAATAATACTACTCGTTTTGTTCCCACTATCAGTGTAGCGCAATTTCCAAACTGATCCTGCATCTGGATTACGTTTTCATTGATTCTGGTTTTCCGAAAATCATCATTCATCATATTTCTTTATCCCCTGAATCGCCCGACTTTTGTCAGACGCGTTGGTACTTTTAAGCCTTGTCCGACTTTCACGGCTCCTTCTCCGCAAGCGTCCACACACGCCCCACATTTTTCACACATTTTTTTATCAATCATATGAATGAATTTTGCCTTTCCGTCAATGGCATCATACTCGCAAGCCTCTACACAACTGCCACACCCGGTACAAAGCTGCGGATCAATCTGGAAATTCTGCTCTCCCACACAGCATCCTGCCAAACATTTATGGTCTATTATGTGGCTTCGGAACTCATCTGGGAAAAACTTTATCGCCTGATAAACCGGATGGAGCGCCCGTTGTCCGAATTGACACATACTGCCGATTCCTGCAATTCTGGCAATATCCTCCAGTTCCTTCAGATCTGTATCCTTTCCCTTACATTCCACTGCGTCCGCCAGCATATGTGCCGCCTGCCATGTTCCTTCCCTGCAGATCACACACTTCTGACAGGAATCTTCCATCGCCATCTGTGCAGCTCTTTTCATGGTCTCTACCATGCACATGTCACTGTAAATTGGCTCTACGGTGTCAAAGAGATAGGAAAATTCCACCGTTCGGTCCTTCTCTTTTGGAAGAAGAAGTTCTCCGCATTGGTTTCCCAACACAATCGCCTTCCATTCTTTTTCCACTTTAAATAAAGATAAAAGCTCCTGTACCGTTGTTCCACACTCCACCTCTGCGAAAACAGGTCCCTGCCCGCATAGCATTACCGTTTTCTTCTGCCGGCGACCAGCTTCGATATCCGCGATCATCCTGCAATCCTCAGCGCTCACCACAAGCGTCGGCCGATTATGATACCCCTCTGACATATAGGAAGCGCAATACTCCTGTTCAGCACAGTTAGAACGGATTACTCCTTCGTCTATTGCACGATAAAGAGCTGTTGGTTCTCTCAGCACTGCAGACCCTTCTCCCTGATATATTTTCGTTTCCGTCGCCTGCGCCAGATCTTTTAAGATATCCAGCCCTCGACTGATCTCCGTCTCGTAATGTTCTTTAAGATAACCAGTAAGAGAATATTCGTCTCTGCTGTCAGCCAGATTACAGATCAGCAGCCCATTCCCATGCTCATTCATATCGCGAAGATATTCTGCTAGCCGGATACCGGATTTTAACCGGATCTGTTCTTTCTCTATTCTTTCCTGTAATGCTTTATACTCCATTCTGGTCACCTCCCTGTGAAATGTAATCGCTCCAGAATGTCTGCGGTTCCATTTGCAAACGTAAATCACACTGAAGACAGCGTCCGGCTTCACACTGAGCCATCGCCTCATCAAATCCCAGATCCATTGTCTCAAAACAGGTCTTCCTGATTTCCGGCGTCAGTGTCCTTGGTTCCATTCTTTTCCTAAATCCGAAACCTTCTTCTTTTCCAATCCAGCCAGCTGCACACTGCTCCGGTGCGAGATGCTGTTCGATGTCACCATCTCCGCCAAGATAACGGTCAATGGCTCCGGCTGCTTTTCTGGCTGCTGCCACTGCCATGATTACAGAACGGGTTCCTGTCACCGCATCTCCGGCTGCAAAGATACCTTCCTGCTAACAACGTCCGTCTGTATC
>JAUNGJ010000110.1 GCA_030524585.1 Eubacteriales bacterium
TTTTGCACAAAATAATACCCAATCATCAGCACAGTAGAGACTGAGCCTGAAACCGGATAGGATAACAAAAGCGTGATCAGCTTATGGCGCGATGGCAATATAAATAACAGCCACGGAAGTCTTACACCGCACAGCCCGATCATGTTAATGACCGTCGGAACCAGCGCATCTCCCATTCCTCTTAATGCTCCCGCCGGAATCTCCGAAAAGACACAGATAATATATGTCGGTATCAAGATCAATATCATATATCCGCCGATCTCGATTACAGAAGTATCGGTCGTAAAGATACTGACCAGCGGATGACGGAGCAGGATCATAAAGATTTGCAGCGACTCGCACATAACAAACGCCATCAGAAGACAGGTACGCACACTCTTGTAAACCCTGTCCATTTTCTTTGCCCCGTAGTTCTGTCCGACGAAGGTCGTAACAGAAGCTCCTAATGCACTGCACACCGTCCAGTATATCATATCGATCTTGTTAAATGCTCCCCAGGCCGCGGCCGTATCCGTCCCGAAGCCGTTGATTGCAGCCTGAATAATGATATTTGTGATACCGGAAATACAGAACTGGAGGCCACCCGGAAGTCCGATCCGAAGTTCTGACTTTAATGTCCGAAAATCGATCCGTATACTGCGAAGCCTGAGCTTTAACCCATCATAAGAGGTCATCAGAGACCTTGTGACAAGAATAGCACTGACCGCCTGGGATATGACTGTAGCGATGGACGCACCTGCAATGCCCATGCGAAATACTACAACCAGCAGGATATCCAGAATAATATTGCAAATGCTGCAGACGATCAGATAATACAGCGGTCTTTTTGAGTCACCGACTGCCCGCATGATACTGGACCCCATATTGTATGTCAGAGTTGCAATCAGTCCCAGAAAATAAATCCTCAGATATGTAACGGAATCTGCCATCACATCTGCCGGAGTGTTCATAATCGTCAGAAGCCACGGAGTCAGAAGCCATCCGGCTACCGCAAGGACTACACTGAGCATAATAGAAAATGCATATGCCGTATGAATACCCCGGTGCAGGCCTTCGGAATCCCGCGCTCCGTAATACTGCGAAATTATAACAGAAGCCCCGGACGCCAGTCCGCTGAAAAAAGCGATCACCATACTTGACAGCACTGCGGCGGAACCGCCGACGCTGGCAAGCGCCTGCTTGCCAACGAATCTGCCGACGATAACCGCATCTACAACATTATAAAACTGCTGAAATATTGTTCCTACTGCAATCGGGAAGAAAAAGATCAATAACTGCTTCCAGATAACTCCTTCTGTAATCTGATTTTTCCCTCTGATTTCTTTTGTCATGATATACGAACCCTTTTCTTTATCACTGCGTTTCGACACGCCTCTTTATATCACCCACCACATCCGCGATGGTATATTTTCGCATTTCATTCTCCATCGCTTTCTGAATGTCCGTCAGCCTTTCATCCAACGCCATATGAATATTCCTGCCCACCGGACAGTCTGGATTTGGATTCTCATGAAAATGGAACAGATCACCGTTTTCCAGCAGATCTACTGCCAGATAAACATCATAAAATGTAATTTCATCAACGGGTCTGGTAACTTTCGTACCACCGGTTCCCCTTGCCACCTCAATCAGACCGGCATTCTTAAGCTGTGACAGAATCTTCCGTATAATAACCGGATTCACATTGATACTGGATGCAAGAAAATCACTGGTAATTTTATATTCCTGCTCAAATGTTTCTATGCAGGCAAATATATGAATCGCAATCGTAAATCTACTGGATATTTGCACAAAACCGCCTCCTTATTGACATTTATTTTATCTCTCCCGAGATGTAATGTCAATGATTACATTAGGG
>JAUNGJ010000062.1 GCA_030524585.1 Eubacteriales bacterium
CCTTGTCCGTCTGCTTCTTCATGACTTCCTGAAAGATATTGTGAAGCCTGCCAAGAGTCAGATCCTCCAACAGCTCGTCCAGATCTACCGGAGGCGTATATTCCGCTACCTCCTCCGGAATATCCGGCTTCCGGTAGAGGATTCGCTCGCCGTCTATCTGACGGTCCCTCAGCTCATAAGACATATATTTGTACATCTTATACTGAAGGAGCTGGTTCACCAGCTCCTGTCTGGGATCTTCCTCCTCACCATCATCATTGACTTCCTTCGGGAGAAGCATTCTGCATTTGATATCAAGGAGCGTTGCCGCCATAAGCAGGAACTCGCTCATTACATTCAGATCCTCCTGCTCCATAGCCTCAATATATTCCATATACTGATTCGTAATCTCCACAATCGGAATATCATATATATCAATTTTATTCTTATCGATCAGATGCAGAAGAAGATCCAGCGGTCCCTCAAACACCTGAAGCTTTACCGGTATTCCCATGGTGCCCCTCGCTTTGTCCATTGCTAACCATAGTATTATACTTGATTTCCCTCATTTGCACAAGAACAGTTTTCCGGGCAGAGTGTGATCATAATTAACTCTGCCGGATTGAACAGCCGGATATTTACCGTATGTGTTCCAAGTCCCCGGCTGACAACACATACTCTGTTTCCTTCCTGATACGTGCCTCCGGAATACTTCGGGAACAGTTTCGCCTGCGGCGTGATCAGCGCGCCAATTCCCGGAAGATTAATAATTCCTCCGTGAAGGTGCCCGGACAGCGTCAGATCTGCTCCCCATTTCGCATAAATTTTAAAGTAAACAGGACTATGGGCGAGGAGAATCTGATACTCTTCTTTTTTACTCCCGCCAATTTTCTCCTTAATATCTGCAAGCCTTAGCCCCTGCGTGCGAAAATGCCCATAGCACCCCGTCGGAATCTCCAGGCCGCTGATGGTAACCGGGATTCCTTTCATATCCACATGCTCAGACCTGTTTTCCAGCACATGGACCCCCATGCTTTCTGCTTTCTTTATATATCGCGCATAACGGTCCCCGTATTGCGCGGGGTTCATCCGAAGCTTTTGCTCATGATTGCCATTCGCCATATACACCGGACTGATCTTTACCAGCTCCTTCAGCAATGCAGCTGCCGCCCGATCCGTGGCTTCCTTACCTCTTGTCAGCATATCGCCGCCAACCAGAATATAATCCGGCTTCTCCCTTATGATCGCCGCGATCAGTTCCTGATTATTCTTTCCGTAGCATTTTCCGTGAAGATCTGACAGAAATGCAATTCGAACCGCTTCCCCACTGGCAGTTCTTTGCGGAAGAACAATACGGCAGCGCCTGATCACAAACTCATGAAGCTCCTTCCACATCTCCAAAAATACGGTAAATATTCCCAATCCGGCAAGAACAAAAATGACCTCTTTCCATGATTGCTTCTTCCGGGCTCTCTTAAATACCAGCTTACGAATATAATTCATAACGTCCTTCCCTTTCTCTGCTGCTTCATAGTAAATCTTAGATACTTTAAGATTAACATTCTTTTTGCTTTTAATCAACATATGCCAAAAAGCGCCATGAAAGATTTTTTCTTTCATGAGCGCTTACAAACTGCTCTTACATAAAGAATTTTTCCAGTGCATCCTCCAGCGCATCCTTGTATTTCATTTTGTCTACACCTTCTGTTGTAACAATATCCGCTCTGCCGATTTCTTCTCCGTTCAGATAATACACCATCTCTCCTGCCTTATCTCCCTTTTTCACCGGCGCTTTTAACGACTCTTTCATTTCCACTTTCTTCTCTATCTTCGTCAGGTCCGCCCCGCTCGTGTCTATGTATTGAAATGGTTCTGCCTGTGCCACCTGTACTTCTGATTCTACGCCTTTTTCTACCTCCGCCGGTTTGATTGCCTCTAAGCCTTCATCCGTATACTTCATGCATTTTCCAAATCCATAATTCAGAAGCGTAGTAGCGTCCTGAAATCTCTGTTTGGAATTCTCCGCCGCCATGATCACCGCAATCAGCTCCATCTGGTTCTTCTCGGCGGTTGCAGACACACAGAATTTGGCGTTGTCTGTGGAACCCGTCTTCAATCCCGTGGCATACTGATACTGCCTCACCAGCTTGTTGGTGTTAGTAAGTCCAAATTCACTGCTTCCCTTTTGTGTAGTGTGAGTGATATTCTCCATCCAGATCATGGAATAGTCGTGAATCTGGGGATATTTTGTAATCAATTCCCTGGACATGATCGCAATATCTCTGGCAGTGGTCACATGACCGTCCACGTCCAGCCCATTGCAGTTCACAAAATTGGTATTCTCCATGCCAAGTTCCCTGGCGCGTTCATTCATCTGATTCACAAATTCCTCTACGCTGCCGCATATATGCTCTGCCATCGCAACACAGGCATCGTTGGCGCTTGCCACCGCGATGCATTTGATCATGGTATCCACCGTCTGGGTTTCCCCCGGCTCTAAAAACACCTGGGAGCCTCCCATAGAGGCCGCATACTCAGAAGTCATCACCTCATCCTCCAATGTAATTCGGTTATCTGCCAGTGCATCAAAAATCAGAAGAAGGGTCATAACCTTGGTTACACTCGCCGGAGGGCGTTGTGTATCTGCATCTTTTTCATAAATCACCTGTCCGGTAGACGCTTCCATAAGTATCGCAGAAGGGGCACTCACCTCTACTCCGGATGTCCCGGCTTCTGCCTGCCCCAAATCCAAAACCTCACCGTCAGCCTGCGGGTCTCCTCCCTCTGTACCCTCCGTATCTTCTGTCACTTCTTCCGCCTGCGCCGTCATGCCGCCAGGAAATGTCAATATTCCCTGTATTCCCATCAGTATACTTAACACTATCGCCAGAAACTTTCGCATAATTCCCTCATGTACGATGTATCTATTATTACCATTGTAATCGGCTGTACTGCAAATTATGACTAACCTTTTTGCAATTCCTTTCTGAATGTGATAAGATTAATTTCACCCTCGCAAACATCGGGAACAATGACAAATAATTTTGTGCCTTTTCTATGGCAGAATGGAGATAACGATGAATAAGAAAGAAGTTTTAGAAATTCGCAAACAATTCTCACCGGAAAACTGTGCGATCACCCGCATCTGTGGATGCTACGTGGATGGTGACAAAGAAAAACGTCTGGAATTTAAAGAAGCCTTTCTCTCTCTTCCGGAAGAAGAAACCTTCAAATACTACGATATATTTAAAAAGACGCTTTCCGGTACTCTGGGAAAGAACCTGATACATATGGGATTTCCGCTGGAACAGGAATTATCCGGCGGTACACAGGAATTTCTTCTCCAGTTAAAGAACAGCAAACTGACCGACGATATCCTTCTGGAGGAATTTTACGACAAAGTGATCGAATCCTATGATTTTGGGGAACACTACCTGATTCTGCTCATTCATGCGGTCTATGATATTCCGGGCAAGGCTCTTGACGGCAGCGAGATGTTTGACGCTTCCGACAATGTATATGAGCACATTCTCTGCTGTATCTGTCCGGTAGTGCTTTCCAAAGCCGGCCTTTGCTACAATGCCGTCACCAACAGCATCGAAGACCGCACCCGTGACTGGGTCGTAGGTGAACCGGCGAACGGCTTCTTATTTCCAGCATTCAATGACCGCAATACGGACCTTCATCATCTGCTGTTCTATTCCAAAAAACCGGAAGAACTGCAGGATTTTTTTGTAGAACATACTCTGGGCTGCAGCGAAGTTATGAGCGCCGGCAGCCAGAAAGAATCCTTCCAGGATATGATCGTCAGTACATTAAAGGAGGATTGTGACTATTCTGTGATCCGGACGATCCACGAGAACCTGAATGAGATGATCGAAGAAGCCAAAGAATCACCGGAGCCTCTGGCACTGGACAAAAAGGATGTGCGCCGCCTGTTTTCTGCCAGCGGTGTGCCGGAAGAAAAGATGGAATCCTTTGAAAAAGATTTCGATGAGACCATCGGCGCCAGAACTTCGCTGCTCGCCTCCAACATTGCCGAAACCAGAAAATTCAGTATAAAAACGCCCGAGGTTGTTGTAAATGTGAACCCCGAGCGTTCCGATCTCGTAGAAATTCAAATAATTGACGGCAGGAAATGTCTCGTCATTCCAATTGATGATGAAGTGGAAGTAAATGGTATTTCCGTCAATGCCAAATAAATACTAAAAGCGCATCCTGGGATGCGCTTTTATGACCATATACTTAATAGGCTATCGCTTCATCTCTGTTCATCCAGAAATGAATCCCCGTAGTGGAATCAAACCATCGATCCTCATTAAAATCCTTTACTTCCACCCACTGTCCTTTGCGGTATACAAAATTCTCATCTACCAGTGACCAGGCCTCATCAAATTCCTCTGTGGCATCAAAACTCTTAATCGTAAGCACTTTCGCCTTGTTGCATCTGCAGCTCGGCATCGTTGCCGAGGTACGCTTCGCATCTGCCGGAATCAGAAGCTGAACCAGCCGGTCGTTGACACACTTCTTATATCCAAGAATTGGTCCCGTCTCCGGGCAGCACATCCGAAACCACTGAGTATTCTCATCGGAGATAATATCCGTAAGAATTGCATGCTCCAATACCGCTGAATAGAGATTCGCACCACTGATATCACAGCCTGTCATATCACATTCTCGCATACAGGCGCCCCACATATTGGCGCCGATAAACTTCACACCCCGCAGAGAACAGCCGTCTAGTCTGGCATTCTCGATACTGGAGCCGGACAGGTCCGCGCCGTCAAAAACCACATCAATAAACATACTGACGCGAAAATCAATGTTGTGAAGATCCTTCCCTCTAAAATCCATCTCCCGAAATTCCAGATCCGACAGATTCAGACGTTCCTCCCCCTGTCTTTCTGCCAGTATCTTCTCCAGTTCTTCAGATTCCATTCTGCGCATGACTGCTCCCCTCCTTTACAGATCTACAATTCTTGGCCTGTGATGGGTATAGGGCAAAAATTTCTTAATCAGATCCTGTGTCTTAATCTTCAGGTGGGTCGTATTAATTCCCGTATTACATACAAAATACTCCGCATCCGCTACTTCCTTGTCCAGAATCAGCTGTACATAATCATCCTGATCATTCAGAAGTCCAACAACACTTGCAGAACCCGGTTTTGTTCCCAGATACTCCCACATATGCTCCGGAGACGCAAAGGACATACGGGACACTCCAAGCTTTTTACTGAAGGATGAAGTATCAAAGGCTTTTTCCTCCGGCATAACAAGCAAAAAGAAACTGGTCTTCTTCTGATTGCAGAGAAACACGTCCTTACGGACAGGCGCTCCGAACACTTTCCCTATATCCGCACATTCCTCCATAGAGGCTGCAGGGTCATTGTCCACCCGTTCAAACGGAATTCCAAGTTTCTGAAACACTTTATATACTTCCTGTTCCAGAGGCACTCTTGATTTTACATCCTCAGGGACAGTCGTCACAATCTCACTGATATACATGAAGTATTTCCTCCTGTTCATTTTTCATATATAATGATATTATAATTCAGTACAATAAAAAAGAAAAGAGGTAACCATCATGAAATACATCCTTGCATCCGCATCTCCCAGACGCCGGGAGCTTTTAGCCAGAACCGGTCTGGAATTTACCGTAATTCCTTCTAATGTCAAAGAAACCATTACCGAATCAAAACCTTCCGACATTGTAATGGAGCTTTCCAGACAGAAGGCAATGGATGTCTGGAAGCATCACGCCGACACAGACGACGTGGTCATTGGCGCAGATACAATCGTTGTCTACCGCGACGAAATTCTGGGCAAGCCGGCCGATGAAGCAGAGGCTCTGGACATGCTTTCCATGCTTGCGGACCGCACCCATCAGGTCTATACCGGCGTAACGATTATTCGCGGAACAAAGATCCACACCTTCCATGAATGCACAGATGTAACCTTCTATCCCATATACCGGGAAGATCTGCTCCGCTATATCGCAACCGGCGATCCCCTGGACAAAGCCGGCGCATATGGCATTCAGGGCGACTTCTCTATCCACGTAAAATGTATCCGGGGAGACTATAATAATGTGGTAGGTCTTCCCATCGGAAGACTCTACCAGGAACTGAAAGAACAAAATAATTAGGGCCTTCTTGAACCGCACTCGGTACAGAAATTGCCTTTATTTACAGTGCCGCATGCGCAGACCCACTCTGCCTTGGGTCTTGGCTTTCCGCATTCCGTACAGAACTTACCACTATTAGCCGTACCGCACTCACACCTCCATTCGGAAGAGATTGGCTGTGGCTGACCTGGATTCTGCGGCTGTACAGCCTGCTGCTGTCCCATAGCAAACAGGTTCTGAACATTGGCGCCTCCGGCCTGCTGTGCAAGTCCCATACCCATAAACCCTGCCATGGCGCCATTCGCATTTTTCGCCGCACTGCGCATTGCATCTGCCTGTGCTGACGTCAGATTTGCTGCCGCCATGTTTGGATTCCTCATTACTGCGATTTTCTGCAGCTCTTTGATCATTTCCTCATCTTCTTTGGATGCGGTCACACTGTTAATCCCAAAGGAATACACCTGAATGCCGCGGAGTTCTGTCCATTTCTTAGACAGAGCCTCGTTCAGCGCGTCTGCCAGTTCTGTCGTATGTCCTGGTAATGCACTGTAACGGATACCCATAGCAGATATTTTTGCAAATGCCGGCTGCAGGGCTGTCAGAAGCTCCGTTTTCAGCATAGAATCAATTCGGTCTCTGGTGTAAACACTCTGGATATTGCCACACACATTGGTATAAAACAGCATCGGATTCACAATACGGTAAGAATACTCACCATTACAGCGAATGGAGATGTCCACATCCAATCCGATATTCTGATCCACTACCCGAAACGGAACCGGATTTGGAGTACCGTATTTATTTCCCAGAATCTCTTTGGTATTAAAGTAATAGATTCTCTGATCTTTTCCTGTATCTCCTCCAAATTGGAACCGGCTCCACATCTCTTTTGCAAGCCCTTCCAATCCTTCCATGAGAGAACCTCCAAACACGGAAGCATTGGTTCCCGTATCGTAAGTATAGCCTCCGGGCTCGGCACATACCTCCAGAACCCTGCCTTCTTCAACGATTATCATACACTGGCCCTCAGACACTGCAATGTGTGAGCCATCCGTAATAATATTACTCTCTCCCTTTGTGTTGGAAGAACGTCCCGACACTCTTTTTTCACCCTTTGCAGCCAGCACATCCTCGCTCAGTGAATCACAGTAAAAAAACTCCTTCCACTGATCTGCCAGCGTACCGCCTGCCGCTCCAAATGCTGCTTTGATCAATCCCATAATATTTCTCCTTTCACAATATCATTCCCGATTCACATCGATTTAAAATTTTCCTCTGGTACCATTTCCACTGGAATGCATACTTCCGGAATTATGATTCTCCTTCTGTCTTCTTGTACGTCTCACCGTATGATAGAGGAAAATATCTGACCGCGCCGTTACTGCAGCACTTCCATTCTTCAGATAGTTTCCTGCACTATTCTGAAGAATCTTCGTATTCATCTTTCGCTTCCATGTATTCACCACAATCAGCGCTGCCACAAAAGACAGTACAAATGCTCCTATGATAATATAACCCACATTAATTCTTTCTTTATATGGATTGGATGCAGAATAAATCTTCCCATCCTCTGCATCTTTCATAAACCGTTCCGCCAAATCCAAATAATTGTCGAAGGCTCCATAATATTCACCCTCCGACAAATAGTCCAGAATCTTTCCGCCAATTCTTTCCCTGGTATAAGATCCAAAGACAGCCTCTGCATCCCCATAAGCGGTGATGCCCCAATCCCTCTCTGCCATACTGACTCCAAGCATCAGGCAGCTTTGATTTTCTCCTGCTCCCAGATTCTGTTCTGAAAATATGATTCGCTCCCAATCAAGAATATCGCTTCCTTGATACTGGTTAGTCGTCACAACAACCATACTGATCCCGTATTCCCGAAGAATCTGCTCGCTTTTTTCTTCCAGAGTTCTTTCTTCTTCCTCAGTGAGAAGCCCTGCTTCATCCCGAATCCATCCCTCTGAAGGCTCCTTATCCGCGGTCACATCAGACGCATATGCCCGATTGGCCGGAATCTGGCAGACCGCCATACACAGTATAAAAATCAGCAGAAATGCTCCCGCTCCTTTTCGAACCTCATATCGGCTCATTTTCCAGATTTCTCTTTCCATTCTCATCACAGTATCCCCCCAACCAGAATACCAAGCAGTGAAAGTAATACTGTACCTATACCGGTAATCCCAAGCAGATACCTCCAGAAGGCTCCCTTATCCACCGGAAGCTCTCCAACCATCTTTCCCGTCTGCCCATTAATTGCAAATTGATAATTCCTGCCATTATACACCGTCTCAAAAAGCCAAACCGGAAATAATACATAACTGACCTTGCTCTTCCTTGTATTCAAAGAACGTTTACGCACATTCACCGTATCATATCCCACAACAGTTCTTATAAGCTCCTGCTCTGCACTATTATAGATGCGCTCATCTGCCCGATGCCTGGCAGTGTCTGCCTCCACATCATATTTTTCTGTCTCGTAACCAGCCAAATAAGCTGGATTAAAGTCCGTAAGCTCACGATAGTCAAATGGTTCAATAGACTCCGTAATCTCATCTGCCATCTGAACGCTTCCATCCACCGGAACATGATAGAAGCCCATATTGCCTGAACGGTTAACAAGATAAAAGGAGGTGTCCACATAGTCATAGTCTGAATCAGACCACATACGTATCCGTGTGGCATCAAAGCTCATGTCAGCGTGAATATCGCAGTCAAACAGCCAGTAAGGTACATAACAGCCTTTCAGATTCTTCAGATAACTCTTATTACGGAAATTCTTCGGCAGAAGCCGTTTGCCTTTACAGAACTCTTCCAGCATCTCTCTGGCCTTATCTGCACTGACCTTGAAAGGAATCACCGCATCCGGCTCAAATCTTCCGGAAGCACTCGCCTTAATCACCACTACGTTCTCACAGTAGGGACACTTTGTACTTACTGTATTCTCATCCACCTCGATTTCCCCGCCGCAGGAAGGACATATGTATCTGCCGTCTTCCGCTTTCCGCGCGGTAACAGCTTCTTTCTGATCTTCCCACTGAAGCTCTTTCTCACCTTGCATACGATCGGTTTGGGCAAGCTGCTGCAACGTTTCAAGTTCATAGCTATTTCCACAGTTATCACAGGAAAGACTCTGCGATGCACTGGAAAATTTCAACGCCGCTCCACAGCAGGGACATTTATATTGTACAAAATCCATTCATTTCTTCCTTTCTACGTATTTTGCCTCTAATAAATCATCTAACTCTATTTTCTTGCCTTTCATAATATATGTCAAGAAAAAAGGATATGCTGTTTTACAAAAAACAACATATCCTTTTATTTCTCTCAATATCTGTTCCTTATGCAACCTTTGATTTAATAATATATTTTTCTGCCGCTTCTTCAATAGCATCCTTCATAATATCTACCAGCTTATCGACATCTGCCTTGGTTGCGATAAGCGGTGGGATCATACGGTTAATGTCGGAACCGATTGCTGTAATCAGCGCATGACGTCTCATACAGCCCCATTTTACTTCCAGCGCGATCGGGAGCTCATATTCACATCCTACAAGCAGGCCGCGTCCTCTTGCCTCTTTTACATGGGGAAGCTTAGAAAGCTTCTCTACCAGATAATCTCCCACTTCCTTCGCATTTTCACTCAGATGGTTATCCAGAATCTCAGAGATAGAAGCAAGCGCTGCCGCACATGCCACCGGATGTCCTCCGTATGTGGAACCATGTGTTCCTGAGCTTAATGCTTTAGCAACCTTCTCCGTTGCACAGCAGGCTGCAATCGGCATACCGCCGCCCATAGCCTTTGCCATAGATACGGCATCCGGTTTCACACCATATCCCATAAATGCCATCGGAGCTCCGGTACGTCCCCATCCTGTCTGTACTTCATCAAACAGAAGCAGCATATCATTGTCATCACAGAGCTTACGAAGTCCTTCCATAAATTCCTGTGTTGCCGGATGTACGCCGCCTTCACCCTGTACCGGTTCGATCATAATCGCGATTGTATTCGACGTAATCTTAGAGGCGAAATCCTCCAGGTTATTGTATTCTGCATAGGAGAATCCCGGAAGCATCGGTCCAAAATCAATCTGGATCGCCGTATCCGGCTGTCCGGTTGCTGCTACTGCACCCATGGTTCTTCCATGAAAACCATCTTTAGCAGTGATAATCTCATATCTGCTCGGGCCGTAGTTTTCGATACCATATTTGCGGGCCATCTTAATCATACATTCATTTGCCTCCGTACCGGAATTCTGGTAGAAAATCTTATCCATTCCAATGGTGTCGCAGATTTTCTTTGAAAGCAATGCCTGCGGTACGGTATATGGATAGTTAAAGGTATGCATAATATCGTCCACCTGATCTTTAACAGCAGCCACTACCTTGGGATTTCTGTTTCCCGGGCTGTTTACGGCAACGCCGCCGTAGAAATCAAGATATGCTTCTCCCTTCTCATCATACAGATACATTCCCTCTGCCCGCTCTGCAATAAAATCAAATCTGGCATAAGTTTCAATCATATATTTATTAACCATATCCTTTAATTCCTGTGCTGTAAGTCCTGTGTCCTTTAACCTCATAATAACATTCTCCCTTTCTTTTCCCTGTGTCTGAATAAAATTTGAACAAAAAAAGCGCCACGCATATCTGCGCGGCGCCTTTGCCTTTCAACTGTCGCTATTATAAACCCGGGACTGGCTGCTCGTCAATATCTTTTTTATACAAAATATATGCAAAATCACATGAAAATTTATTACTTTTTTCTCTTATTTTTACATACAGGAGACCTGTCTTTTCGCAAACTGAGGCATCATAAAATGGAGTATCTTCCGACACTCCATTCTCATTGCACATATTAGTTATACTTACGTTTTCTAGCAGCTTCAGATTTCTTTTTGCGTCTTACGCTTGGCTTCTCGTAATGCTCTCTCTTACGAATCTCCTGCTGGATACCAGCCTTAGCGCAGTTTCTTTTGAATCTGCGTAAAGCACTATCTAACGTCTCGTTTTCTTTAACGATTACATTTGACATAGTCTCACACCTAACCTCCCCTCCAGCCCTATATTGTGCATCATACGACTGTTCGGGTATATTTTTTGCACTACCTAAGATTATAGCACATATTTCTTTTCAGTCAATATTTTTCTGGATTTTTCTGCTAAAACCTTGTCAATCCCAGATCCTCTTATGAGATCTGACCTCCAAGCACCTCTGCTGCTTTTGCAACCGCATCATCAATGCCTGCCGGATTCTTTCCGCCTGCCTGAGCCATATTCGGACGTCCGCCGCCGCCGCCGTCAACGAGAGCGGCAACTCCCTTGATCAGGTTGCCTGCATGGGCACCCTTAGCCATAGCTCCTTCCGTTGCCATTGCAACCAGATTCACTTTGCCATTTACTGCGGATGCAAGAACGATAACGCCCTCTCCAAGCTTCTCCTTCAACTGATCGCCTAGTTCGCGAAGCCCGTTCATATCCACTCCTTCTACCTTGGCCGCAAGGAGCTTCACGCCCTTGACCTCAGTCACCTGGTTCATCACATCACCCATTGCGCTTTTTGCCATCTTGCTCTTTACGCTCTCAAGCTCAGACTTCAGCGCTTTATTCTCTGCAAGAAGATGGCTTAACTTCTCCGCAAGCTTCTCCGGAGTCGTCTTCATCAGCTTTGCAGCCTCTGCAAGCTTCTTCTCGGTCTCTTCATAGTACGCAAGAAGTCCGTTGGAGGTCAGCGCTTCAATTCGGCGCACCCCTGCCGCAACTCCGGTCTCGGAAATAATCTTAAATGCGTTAATCACGCCAGTATTTGCCACATGTGTGCCGCCGCAGAACTCTATAGAGAAATCTCCCATGCTGACAACTCGTACAATATCGCCGTACTTCTCACCGAACAACGCTGCCGCCCCGGTCTTTCTTGCCTCTTCGATCGGCATATTCTCAGCCTTAACCGGAAGGTGTCTGCGAATCTGCTCATTAACGATCTGCTCTACCTTCTGAATCTCTTCCTCTGTCAGCGCTGAGAAATGTGTAAAGTCAAAACGAAGTCTGTTCTCATTTACAGACGAGCCTGCCTGCTCTACATGATTGCCAAGTACGGTACGAAGCGCCTTCTGAAGAAGATGTGTGGCGCTGTGGTTCCTTGCGGACAATGCACGCTTCGTTGTATTCACTTCCAGAGATACCCTGTCGCCAACCTTTACCATACCTTTGGTCACACGTCCGATATGGGCAATCTTTCCACCCAGAAGTTTCTTCACATCCTCTACCCGGAACTCAAAGTCTGCCGTGCGGATCACACCGGTATCCGCTTCCTGTCCGCCGCTGGTCGCATAGAATGGCGTCTGCTCTACGAAAATGGTTCCCTGGTCTCCGTCAGACAGCGCATCCACGATTTCATCTTCTGTGGTAAGGACGGTCACCTGCGAATCATAGTTCAGATTCTCATATCCTACAAATTCGGTCGTCACAGAAGGATCGATGGACTCGTAAATCGTCACGTCCGCACCCATATAATTGTGTTCGCCAAAAGTTCCTTTGGCGGTCTCTCTCTGAGCCTTCATTGCCTTTTCAAAGCCTTCTTCATCTATCTGAAGCCCTTTTTCTTCCAGAATCTCCTTTGTCAGATCTACCGGAAAGCCATAGGTATCATACAGACGGAATGCTTCTTCGCCTGCCAGAACCTTCTCGCCTTTTTTATCCATCTCAGCTTCCATTCCTGCAAGAATGGAAAGTCCCTGGTCGATGGTCTTGTTAAACTGTTCTTCTTCTTTAGTAATTACCTTAAAGATAAAGTCTTTCTTCTCCTCCAGCTCCGGATATCCATCCTTGGAGCCTTCAATGACCGTCTCGGCAAGCTCCAGCAGGAAGGATCCCTGGATTCCCAGAAGTCTTCCGTGACGGCAGGCTCTTCTTAAGAGTCTTCTCAGCACATATCCCCGTCCGCTGTTAGAAGGCAGGATACCATCTGAGATCATAAATGTCACAGAACGAATATGGTCTGTAATGACACGAATCGATACGTCGGTATCATAATCCTTTCCGTACTCTGCTCCCGCCATCCTGCACACATGCTCTCTCAGAGCGCACAGGGTATCAATATCAAACATGGAGTCCACATCCTGAACCACACACGCAAGACGCTCAAGTCCCATACCGGTATCGATATTCTTCTGCTCAAGCTCCGTATAATTATTGTGCCCGTCATTATCAAACTGGGTAAATACATTATTCCAGATTTCCATATAGCGGTCGCAGTCACAGCCTACAGTACAGCCTGGCTTACCGCATCCGTATTTCTCCCCGCGGTCATAATAAACCTCGGAACAGGGACCGCAGGGTCCGGAACCATGCTCCCAGAAATTATCCTCCTTGCCAAACCGAAAGATGCGGTCTGCCGGAATGCCGATCTGCTTATTCCAGATCTCAAATGCTTCGTCGTCATCCAGATAAATAGACGGATATAATCTATCAGGGTCAAGTCCTACAACCTCTGTCAGAAACTCCCATGTCCATCCGATGGATTCCTTCTTAAAATAATCTCCGAAAGAAAAATTACCAAGCATCTCAAAAAATGTACCATGGCGGTCTGTCTTACCTACATTATCAATATCGCCGGTACGAATACACTTCTGACAGGTAGTCACTCTCCTTCTCGGCGGAATCTCCTGTCCTGTAAAATATGGCTTAAGCGGCGCCATTCCTGAATTGATAAGAAGCAGACTCTTATCGTTGTGCGGCACCAGTGAAAAACTCTTCATTGCAAGATGTCCCTTACTCTCAAAAAATTCCAGGAACATTCTTCTCAGTTCATTAACTCCGTACTTCTGCATAGCGTCCTCCTTGAAAAATCACTATTTCTAATTATAAATAAAGGTTTACTCTTTGTCAACCAGAAGGCAAAAAGAGCGCAGCCGTTGCGGCCACGCTCTTTCTTCCATATTCTGATCGAAAATCTATTTCAGTTCAATTTCCTCTAATTCCTTTGGAGGCAGTGCCTTAGAGGATGCCT
>JAUNGJ010000111.1 GCA_030524585.1 Eubacteriales bacterium
TCAGACTTGCAGCCGTAAGTTTCTCCTGTTCAATCAAATGTATCACATAATCACGGATTGGAAAAGCATCATATGACATATAGGCAAAAGCGATATTCTCCAGATACATATCCGCATCGCCCTCTGCCTGGCGGAATTCATATTCGGAGCTTTCTATGAATCCAAGTACCGGCCGGGTAAATGTAATTCCATTATATTCTATGGTAAATTCATCCCCCACCTGAATATCCCGCAGCTTTGCAAATGCATTGGTAAGCCAGATTCCGGAAGTATCCTCCGGATCAAATTCTTCTCCTTCTATGTAATAAGGCTTGTTTAATATATTTTCCCTTTCCAGATAAATATCCACCTGTGCTCCGTCACAATCCGGAGCCGAGCCGGTTACCGCCATGCGGAGCTGTGCATCCTGAACAAAATCCAATTCCCGCACCGCTTCAAGATTATCCTGCGTAAATCCCTCTCCATATGCCCAGATATCCGCCAGACTGCATTCCTCATGAAAAGCCGCACGGGCTTTATTCTGCGCAAGTACATGCCCTTCCATGGTACAATACATAGCAATCGCAAGAAAGGAAAGCAAAAAGATGAAAAGCGCCTGTGCCCACTCCTTTTTTGTTTCCCGAAGCATTTTTCTCAGAAGCATTACCACTCCACCTCCTTAACGGAAAGCGGGTGATCATTTTCTACAATCTCACGGATTTTTCCATTTTTCATCCGGATCACTTTATCTGCACATTTTGCAATATCTGCATTATGTGTGACCAGAACCACCGTTTTTCCTTCTTTTCTGCAAAGCTGCTGCAAAAGATCCAGCACAACAATTCCCGTTTCCGAATCCAACGCGCCTGTCGGCTCATCGCCCAAAAGAATCTTCGGATTTTTGGCCAGTGCTCTTGCAATCGATACCCTCTGTTGTTCTCCGCCGCTCATCTGAGAAGGAAATTTATCTCTGCAATGTGACAGACCGACCAGCTCCAACAATTCTTCCGCATCTCTTGCATTTTTCACAATGCTCTTTGTCAGCGCGATATTTTCATAAGCAGTAAGACTTGGAATCAGATTATAAAACTGAAATACAAAGCCGATCACATCCGCCCGATAGTTTCCAAGTTCCCTGTCATTCATGCCGGAAACTTCCTGCCCTGCTGCTATCACCTTTCCTTCTGTGGGGACATCCATTCCGCCAAGCATATTCAGCACCGTAGATTTTCCGGCCCCGGACTGCCCGAGAATCACGACAAACTCTCCTTCCTCAATAGTAAAGCTGATATGGTCTACGGCCTTCTGCAGTCCCTCACCTGTTCCATAGGTTTTTACAGCATCCTTAATTCTACTAACATATGAACCTCATTTCCGCACACATCTTGTGCATCTAAGTATTGTCGCCTTTCCGCTCTTTAAGTTAGTTTCTACTAACTTTCTTAATATACAACACTTTTGTCGATAATTCCAGTCCTATGTATAAAATATTGGTAACAAATGGTAACAGTTCCGCCCTTCATCAGTCAGATGGAGATAGCCATCGCCGTCCATTGTCAGAAAGCCATCTTGCTTTAGAACTTTGACTGCATGGCATATACTCGGTTTGGAGAATCCCATGTGCCGGGCAAGGTCAGCAGAGCGTACCATAAAGCTGCTGTTCTGCGTTCCACATGGCAGCATATTTCCCGTTCTTCGCCAAAAGTTCCTCATGTGTGCCAGCTTCAGCAATCCTTCCGTCTGACACTACAAGAATCTGATCGGCGTTCTTAACGATAGAAAGCGTATGGGCAATCATTACAA
>JAUNGJ010000063.1:0-13359 GCA_030524585.1 Eubacteriales bacterium
AGCAAAGAAAGGTTCCTTATCAATCAGCAGTGAGAATATATTTCCAATTATTAAGAAATGGGTATATTCAGACCATGACATTTTCTTCCGTGAGTTGGTATCCAATGGATGTGATGCGATTACCAAGCTTAAGAAGCTGGATATGATGGGAGAGTATCAGATTCCGGATGATTATAAGCCGCAGATTCAGATTCTGGTAAATCCGGAGGAGAAGACTCTGAAATTTATCGACAATGGTCTTGGTATGACCGCCGAGGAAGTGGAAGAGTATATTACACAGATCGCATTTTCCGGCGCGACAGAATTTTTGGAGAAATATAAAGATAAGACCACAGAAGATGATATGATCGGTCACTTTGGTCTGGGCTTCTACTCCGCATTTATGGTGGCGGATGAAGTGCATATTGATACATTATCTTATAGAGATGGCGCGGAAGCTGTACACTGGGTAAGCAACGGCGGTACGGAGTATGAGATGTCAGAAGGCAGCAAGGTGGGCGTAGGTACAGAGATTACTCTGTGCCTGAATGAGGACAGCCTGCAGTTTGCCAATGAATACCGGGCAAGAGAGGTTATCGAGAAATACTGTTCCTTCATGCCGGTTCCGATCTATCTTGCAAAGGAGAATGCAGAGCAGGAATATGAGACCATCGATGAGGCAGATCTGAAAGAGGATGACGTGATCGTTGAGCGGATTCATGAAGAAGCCAAGATGGAGGAACAGGAGAATGAAAATGGTGAGAAGGAGATGGTAGAGGTATCTCCGGCCAGAGATAAAGTGAAAATCAACAAGCGCCCGGTTTCCTTAAGCGACACCGCACCATTGTGGACAAAGCACCCGAACGAGTGCAGCAAGGAGGACTATATTGAGTTCTACCGCAAGGTGTTTATGGACTACAAAGAGCCGCTGTTCTGGATCCACCTGAATATGGATTATCCGTTTAACCTGAAAGGTATTTTATACTTCCCGAAGATCAATACAGAGTACGATTCTATTGAGGGAACTATTAAGCTGTACAATAATCAGGTATTTATCGCAGATAACATCAAGGAAGTGATTCCGGAATTCCTGATGGTGTTAAAGGGAGTGATTGACTGCCCGGATCTTCCGTTAAATGTATCCAGAAGCGCTCTGCAGAATGATGGCTTTGTCAATAAGATTGCAGACTATATTTCCAAGAAGGTTGCAGATAAGCTCAGCGGTATGTGTAAGACCGACAAAGAAAACTACGAGAAATACTGGGATGATATCAGCCCGTTTATCAAGTTTGGCTGCCTGAAGGATGAGAAATTCTGTGATAAGATGATGGATTATATCTTATTTAAGAATATTGATCAGAAGTACCTGACACTGAAGGAGTGTGTGGAGGAAAACGGCGGAGAGCTTACGGATGCAAAGGCTGAGAATACGGATGATGCTAAGGAAGAAGCAAAGCAGACAACGATTTACTATGTGACCGATGAGCAGCAGCAGAGCCAGTATATCAATATGTTCCGCGCGCAGGAGCAGGATGCGGTGATTCTGACGCATAATATTGATTCGCCGTTTATCACACAGCTGGAACAGAGAAATCCAAGTATCAAGTTCCAGCGCATTGATGCGGACGTCAATGCTTCTTCCAGGGAGGAGATTGCGGAAGAAGAAAAGGAAGCATTCCAGAAGCTTACGGATGAGCTGGTAGAGACTTTCCGCAAGGAGCTTAATAACGATAAGCTGGAAGTGAAAGTGGAAAAGATCAAGGATGAGAATGTTGCATCCATGATTACTCTTTCCGAGGAGAGCCGCCGGATGCAGGAGATGATGAAGATGTATGGTATGGCAGGCATGGATCCGTCTATGTTCGGAAGTGTGGGAACACTGGTGCTGAATGCCAACCATCCGCTGGTACAGTATGTGGCAGAGCATAAAGACAGCGAGAATGTAGATGTTTTCTGCAAACAGCTGTATGATTTGGCAATGCTGGCCCATAAGCCGCTGAATCCGGAAGAGATGACAGCATTTGTACAGAGAAGTAATGAGATTATGCTGAAATTGGCAAAATAAGTATGCTATAATATAGCCGTTGGCAGCCGTATGGATAGGTATGGCAGTCAGCGGCTATCGCATTATAGTATGTTAATGCAGGGAAGTGTATTTTGTGTAAATGTATTTTGAGGGAGGATGACGATGAAGACAAGAACAGAACGGATTATGGAAGCATTGAAAGGCAGAGGGATTTCACAGATGCTGGTGGTAGATCCAATGTCTATATATTATATGACAGGAGTATATGTGGAGCCTTTTGAACGGTTCTTTGCACTGCTTTTGCGGGAAAATGGCGGGCACGTGTTATTTCTCAATAATTTGTTTACTATTTCTGAGGAAGTAGGGCTTAAGAAGGTATGGTACAGCGATACGGATCCAGTGATGGACTATGTGAAGGAATACATAGACAGCTCATCGGTACTGGGAGTTGATAAGGATATTAAAGCCCGGTTTCTGCTGCCTCTGATTGAGGCGAAAGCGGCAGCAGGATTTGTAAATTCTTCCCTTGCAATTGACCTGACCCGTGGAGTTAAAGATGAAGAAGAACAGGAGAAAATGAGGACTTCATCTAAGATTAATGATCAGGCAATGGCCTGCTTTAAGGCGCTGGTAAAAGAAGGAGTTACAGAGAAAGAAATTGCAGATCAGACATTGGAAATTTATCGTAAGCTTGGAGCAGAGGACTTCTCATTTGCGCCGATTGTGTCTTTTGGAGCCAATGCAGCAGATCCCCATCATATGCCGGACGATACGGTGCTGAAGGCGGGGGACGCTGTTTTGTTTGATGTGGGATGTATCAAAGACGGATACTGTTCTGATATGACAAGAACCTTCTGCTATAAAGAGGTATCGGAAAAGAATAGGGAAATCTACGAACTGGTACGCAGGGCCAACGAGGCTGCCATCGCAAAGATTAAGCCGGGGGTACCTCTTTGTGAGCTGGATAAGACGGCGAGGGACATCATAACGGAGGCAGGATATGGGGAATACTTTAATCACCGTCTGGGACATTTCATCGGTCTTGGGGAACATGAATACGGAGACGTGTCGCTGACAAATGAGACGAAAGCGGAACCGGGCATGATATTTTCCATTGAACCGGGAATCTATCTTCCGGGTGATACGGGTGTACGGATTGAAGATCTGGTACTGGTAACAGAAAACGGTGTGGAAGTACTGAACCATTATTCAAAAGAACTGGAAGTTATAGAGGCATAGCAAGGATTGCGATGCGGAAGGGAGAGGGATGAGATGAAACTATTTCAGCAAAAGACAAAAGTGCAGAAATTTAGCAGTGCAAAAGAATTTGCGGAGGAATATCAGATTGGCCGGGGAGACTTTATCCTTGCCAGCAAAAGCGCCTATGATACCTACTTTGCACCGCTTGGGATAGAAGCGCATGTGGAGTATAAGAACAAATATGGCGCCGGAGAGCCGACGGATCTTATGATTGATGCGCTGCTTGCAGATTTTCGTAAGACGGATTGCGGCAGAATCATCGCCATCGGCGGCGGAGCGGTCATTGATATGGCGAAGATTCTGGTGCTGGAGGGGGATTATTCTACGGAACAGATTTTCAAAAGAGAAGTGCCGCTTAAGAAGGCACATACTCTGATTGCGGTGCCGACCACCTGCGGTGCGGGCTCAGAGGTGTCCAATGTGTCGATTACGGAGCTTACCAGTATTCACAGTAAGCTGGGGCTGGCAGATGACAGTATTTATGCGGATGATGCGGTGCTGATTCCGGAATTGCTTACCAATCTGCCGTATTCTTTCTTTGCGACCAGTGCGATTGACGCATTTATTCATGCGATTGAATCTTACGTATCGCCGAAGGCAAATCTGTATACACAGATGTTCAGTAAGCAGGCGATGCAGATGATTCTATCTGGGTTTAAACAGATATTGGAGCATGGTCCCCAATATCGTCTGGAGCTTTTGGATGAATTTCTTACAGCAAGTAATCTTGCAGGGATTGCTTTTGGAAATGCGGGAACGGGGGCAGTACATGCCATGTCCTATCCGCTGAGCGGCGTATACCATGTGACCCACGGAGAGGCCAACTATCAATTTCTGACTGCCGTATTTGGAGTGTATCAGAAGCTGAACCCGGAGGGAAAGCTTAAGGAAGTGAACCGGTTTTTGGCAGAGATTTTGGAATGTGAAGAAGAACAGGTATATGCAGAGCTGGAGCGTCTGCTGGATAAGATCATATCCAGAAAGAAGCTTCGCGAGTACGGAATGACAGAAGGAGAAATCAGAAGCTTTGCCGAGAGTGTGGAGGCAAGCCAGCAGAGACTTTTGAATCAGAGCTACGTGAAATTTGACGCTGACCAGATGGAAAAGATCTATCGGAAGCTGTATTAAAGTACAGACCATCCGACTTCGTGATTGGAGAAAAATTCTCCTGTCCACTGGTCAAAAGCCTGCTCCAGTGATTTATCCATAGTGAATATTTTTAGTGATGTGCCGGTGGTACAGGTAAGTACAGAACCGTTATATCTGAAATTCAGATATAATCCCTGTACCGTCTCCGGCTGAAAATCCAGCTTCTTATCTTCGATTAATCTGCGAATGGCATCGTCTGGTAATGAGAAGATGAATTTGAAATCTAAGGGCGTTCGTTTGCCTTTGATGATGGCAAAGCAGAAATCACGCAGTTTATCCCATGTGCTGTATACTGTCTCGGAGGATGAAGCATCCCCGTAGAATTCTTTGTGAACATATCCGTCAATGGAAAATTTATTAAATGTGGTAATCTCTCCTTCGATAAAAAGAAACCCATCAAAGGTTTCCCGGAGAAGAAGTTCTGCCATGCATCTTTTGGCATCTAAAGTAAGAATAATCATTGAATACTCCTTGAAATATGTAGTTGCAGTACCTGCTGCATTTGTGAATAGTATAGCATATGTCACCCAGGATGAAAAGCTGTTATTTGAATAAATTGCGAAACGAAAATGATTGAAGGGAAGGAAAATATGATTTACAATAGAGAGGAACATTCGCAAATACGGGTTTGTATCTCAGGAAAAGAAAGTTTTGACAGGTTGGAATATGAGGAATAAGATAGAGGAAGAATATTACGCACAGGATAAGAATCCTGTGCGTTTGAATAAATATATCAGTGATACGGGATTCTGCTCCCGAAGAGAAGCGGACCGGCTGATAGAAGCGGGAAAGGTACGCGTTGACGGTGCAGTGGCTTCCTGCGGCGTGAAGGTGATGCCTGGACAGAGGGTGACTGTGGGGAAGAAGATCATCAGCGGGAAGAATGAGATGGTGGTACTGGCAGTGAACAAACCGGCGGGAGTGATATGTACGGAGGATATGCGGACGAAGAACAACATTATCCGTTTTTTGAAATATCCCGTCAGAGTGACCTATGTAGGGCGTCTGGATAAAGATTCGGACGGCCTGCTTCTGATGACAAACAACGGCGACATCATAAATAAAATGATGCGTGCCGGAAACCGGCATGAAAAAGAATATAAAGTGACGGTGAATAAGCCGGTAACGGATGAATTTCTCCGGTGCATGTCGGAGGGCGTGCATATTGTAGATAAGGAAAAAAAGCTGGATGCTGTTACCAGACCCTGCAAAGTGGAGCGGATTGGGAAATATAAGTTCCGTATCATATTGACACAGGGATTGAACCGCCAGATTCGCCGTATGAGCGAGGCTCTTGGCTATCAGGTGACAGCGCTCACCAGAGTACGGATTATGAATATTGAGCTTGGAAATCTTAAGATCGGAGAATACCGGAAGCTCAGCGATGAAGAACTGAATGGATTATATAGAGAGCTGGAAGGTTCAACCAATGAACCCGGCGGAAGGAGCAGACATGAGTAGAGAAGAGAAGATGAAGAGAATGCAGGAGCTTACAGCGCTTCTGAACCGGGCGGGGAAGGCATACTATCAGGATTCGGAAGAGATTATGTCCAATTATGAATATGACGCGCTCTATGATGAACTGGAACAGCTGGAAAAAGAGCTTGGAGTGACGCTGGCGGGAAGTCCGACCGTAAATGTGGGGTATGAGGTTCTTGGCGAGCTTCCCAAGGAGAGACATGAGAGCCCGATGCTTTCTCTGGATAAGACCAAGGATATTGAGGGGTTAAAGGAGTTTGCCGGGAATCAGAAGGTAGTTGTTTCCTGGAAGATGGATGGATTGACCATTGTTCTTACTTACCGGGATGGAGAGCTTGTGAAAGCTGTTACCAGAGGAAACGGCGAGGTGGGAGAAGTAATTACTAACAATGCCAGAGTGTTTCAGAATATTCCTCTGCAGATTCCCTATAAAGGGGAACTGACTATCCGGGGTGAAGCGGTAATTGGATATAAAGATTTTGAAAGAATCAATGCAGAGATTGCAGAGGCGGAAGCAAAGTACAAGAATCCGAGAAACCTGTGCAGTGGTTCTGTACGGCAGCTGAACAATGAAGTGACCGCGAAGCGAAGAGTCAGATTTTACGCATTTTCGCTTGTGAAGGCGGAGGACGTAGATTTTCACAATTCACGGGCTTACCAGTTACAGTGGCTTAAGAGTCAGGGATTTGAAGTAGTAGAATATCATGTGGCAGACAGAGATACCATAGAACAGGAAGTTATTAAATTTTCAGAAAAAATAGCTGCAAATGATTTTCCATCTGACGGACTTGTGCTAATATATGATGATATAAAATATGGTCAGTCCCTCGGCCGTACATCGAAGTTTCCGAGAGATTCCTTTGCTTTTAAATGGGCAGATGAGACCAGTAAGACGGTTTTGAGAGAAATTGAATGGAGCCCTTCCAGAACGGGACTGATCAATCCGGTGGCTATCTTTGAGCCGGTGGAACTGGAAGGAACCACGGTCAGCCGTGCAAGTGTTCACAATATCAGCATCATGGAAGAACTGGAACTGGGCGTTGGCGATGAAATCGAGGTCTATAAAGCCAATATGATTATTCCGCAGATTGCGAGAAATCTGACCAGAAGCGGGGTGCGGGACATACCGCAGGCCTGTCCGGTGTGCGGCGGGGTTACGGAGATACGCAAAGTCAGCAATGCAAGAGCGCTGTATTGTACGAATCCATACTGCCAGGCCAAACAATTAAAGGCATATGCGCTGTTTGTCAGCCGGGACGCGCTGAATATTGACGGCCTGTCAGAAGCAACGTTGGAAAAATTTATCGCCAGAGGCTTTGTTCATAACTACATTGATCTGTTCCATCTGGACCGTTATCAGGAAGAGATCCAGGAGATGGAAGGCTTTGGGGAGAAATCTTATCAGAATCTGATCAATAGTGTAGAGAAGGCCAGAGAGACGACGCTGCCAAGAGTCATTTACAGTCTGGGAATCGCCAACATCGGTCTTGCTAACGCGAAGCTGATCTGTAAGCAGATCGGGTATGATGTGGAGAAGGTCATGGATCTGACAGCGGAGGAGCTGGGCGCGATAGACGGCGTCGGGGATGTGATTGCAAAGAGCTATGTAGATTATTTTGCAGATGAAACTCACAGGGAGCTGTTTGAAAAGCTTCTTCAGGAAGTGCATATTCCGAAGGAAGAGGCAGATGCAGAACCTCAGATATTTGAGGGGAAGAATTTTGTTATCACCGGAAGCGTCGCTCATTTTTCCAACCGGAATGAAGTGAAGGCGCTGATCGAATCCAAAGGCGGCAGGGTGACGGGAAGCGTTACCTCTAAGACCGATTATTTGATTAATAATAATGCGGAATCTTCTTCGTCCAAGAATAAGAAGGCGAAGGAACTGGGGATTCCGATCATATCAGAGGAAGAATTCCTCCAAATGCTTAAGTAACAGGGAGAAGATAGAATCATGTCAGAAAAAGATCATGTAAATGAGACAGAAGTAGAAAAGGTTGAAGGCGGAGAAGTTATTACAGAGGATAAGAACAGGGAAGACGAATACGAAAAGGTATGCTTTATCTGCAGGAGACCGGAGAGCCAGGCGGGTAAGATGATGGATCTTCCCAATAATATCTGCGTATGTCAGGATTGTATGCAGAAGAGCTTTGACATTATGTCCAACGGACAGTTTGATTACAGCCAGCTTATGAATATGCCGGGCGTGCAGATGTTTACGATGAACGATATGGATCAGGCGGTCCCGAAAAAACAGAAGCTGAAAAAGAAAAAGGCAGATGAGGCCAGAAAGCCGATTCTGGATATTAAGGATATTCCGGCGCCCCATAAGATTAAGGCGAAGCTGGATGATTTTGTGGTGGGACAGGAGTATGCCAAGAAGGCAATGTCGGTAGCGGTATATAATCACTATAAGCGTGTGGCGACTGACACCATGGATGATATTGAGATCGAAAAATCAAATATGCTGATGATCGGGCCTACCGGCTGCGGTAAGACCTATCTTGTCAAGACGCTTGCGAAGCTTCTGGACGTACCCCTTGCAATTACGGACGCAACCTCTCTTACGGAGGCCGGGTACATCGGAGACGACATTGAAAGCGTAGTATCGAAGCTTCTGGCAGCGGCAGATAACGATGTGGAAAAGGCGGAGCAGGGAATTATTTTCATCGATGAGATTGATAAGATTGCCAAGAAGAAGAATACCAATCAGCGGGATGTCAGCGGGGAGTCCGTGCAGCAGGGAATGTTAAAGCTTCTGGAAGGAAGCGAGGTGGAAGTCCCGGTGGGAGCCAACAGTAAGAACGCTATGGTGCCCCTTACTACGGTAAATACCAAGAATATCCTGTTTATCTGCGGCGGAGCCTTCCCGGATCTGGAAAATATTATTAAAGAACGTCTGACAAAGCAGGCGACGATCGGTTTCAATGCGGAGCTGAAGGATAAGTATGATAAGGATAAGAGAATTTTAGAGAAGGTTACGATAGAGGATCTGCGCAACTTTGGTATGATTCCGGAGTTTCTGGGAAGACTCCCGATCGTATTTACCCTGCAGGGGCTGGATGAAGATATGCTGGTAAAGATCTTAAAAGAGCCAAAGAATGCGATTTTAAAGCAGTACCAGAAGCTGCTGGCGCTGGATGAGGTGAAGCTGGAGTTTAACGATGATGCGCTTCATGCGATTGCAGAGAGAGCGATTAAGAAGAATACGGGAGCCCGTGCGCTCCGGGCGATCATTGAGGAGTTTATGCTGGATATCATGTATGAGATTCCAAAGGATGACAGTATTGGTCAGGTAATCATTACCAGAGAATACATACAGGGAACCGGCGGGCCGATTATTATGCTTCGTGGGCAGGAAACTGCGCGTATCGACATGCATTAAGAGAAGAACACTTCATATACTGAAAAGAAGGTATATGAGGTGTTTTTATATTGGATTCAGAAACTTGCAGAGCAAAGATATTATCGGAAGAATACTGGGATTTTATCATATCCGCCAACGGGGGGAGAAAACGGCTTCCGGTACTGCCGGAAGATGCCTGCTTCCAGCAGGTGGACGTGGGTTATGAGATTGCCTATCTGGAACAGTCTCTTGCGGGGCCGCTTACCTTTGAACGGTTCTCCTATGATTCTATTCCACAGTGCTATACCCTTCTGGATATGGACGCCATGAATCAGGCGGGAATCAGCCAGGTGCAATATTATCCTACGCTGGAACTCATGGGAGAAGGAGTGATGGTGGGATTCGTGGATACCGGTATTGATTATGCGAATCAGGTCTTCCGCAATCTGGACGGAACCACAAGGATTGCCGGGATCTGGGATCAGACGGTTCAGACCGGAACAGCGCCGGAAGGCTTTGACTATGGAAGTGCGTATACGCAGGAGCAGATCAATGAAGCTTTGCGCCTGCAGACGCCGGAAGAACTTGTTCCGACAGAGGATAGCTCCGGTCATGGGACATTTGTTGCAAGCCTTGCCTGCGGCAGCGGAAATGTAGAGAACCGTTTTTTGGGAGCGGCGCCGGAGGCGGCGCTTGCGGTAGTAAAATTAAAGCCTGCCAAGAGCTATATCCGGGATTTCTACGGAATCCCTTCCGATGCGGAGTGCTATCAGGAAAATGACATTATGACGGGAATCCGTTATCTGTGGGATGTGGCAAGAAGCCGGAATATGCCGCTGGTGCTGTGTATTGCTCTTGGGACAAATTTCGGCGGACACAGCGGAACCAGCGTACTGGCGGCTATGCTGCGGATCTATGCGGCTTCTGTAAATCGGACGGTGATTACCGGAACCGGAAATGAGGCAAACCAGCGCCACCATTATCTGGGGACACTGGAGGGTATGAATGACCGGAGGGAAGTGGAAATTCAGGTGGGAGATGGTGTGGAGGCGTTTTCGCTGGAGCTGTGGACAGAACTCCCGAATCTGGTGGCAATATCGGTGACATCGCCTTCCGGCGAGAGGATTCCCCGGATTACTCTGAAACAGGGGATTACATTTTTTCATCAGTTTCTGTTTGAACGGACAGAACTCTATATTGATAATCAGGTGCTGGTCGGGCTTAGCAGCGCGCAGCTGATTTTTATGCGGTTTCGCGCGCCGGTGCCGGGAGTCTGGAAAATTACCGTGGAACCGCTGCGGCTTGCCGCCGGGGATTTTCATATCTGGCTCCCGGTGAAAGAATTTCTTACAGGGGATGTAATATTTCTGGAATCCAATCCGGATACGACACTTACCTGTCCGTCGTCAGCGGATTCTGTGATTACGGTTTCCTACTACAACGGAGCGGAGAACAGTATTGATATTAATTCGGGGAGAGGTTATACTAGAGTTGGAGTAATCAAACCGGATTTTGCGGCGCCAGGCGTGAATGTAACAGGCGCACTGCCGGGAGGAAGATTTGCGAAGAGATCCGGTTCCAGTGCGGCCGTAGCAATTACTGCAGGAGCGAGTGCACTTCTGCTGGAGTGGCTGATGCTTCAGAATGTACGGGTTGGATATGATACGATCCGGCTCAAGGGTCTGTTCATTTTGGGAGCAGTACAGAGGCCGGATATCGACTATCCAAATAAGGCATGGGGACATGGAACACTGGATTTGTATGAGACACTTAAGACGGTAAGGGAACTATAGGAAGAAAGGAGAAGGAACAATGGCAGATTTTTTTGAAGATTGGGGAAAGAAGATTTCAGAGGCGGCAGGTGAGATTGGCAGACGAACAGAGGATACCATTGAGATTCAGAAGATAAAGAGTGAGATCCGCTCTCTGAACAGAGGAAATGAGAGGGATTATGTTGATATCGGCAGGGCTGTTTATGACAGCTATCAGAAGGGAGAAGTCATCGATGCGGATATGGCGGCGCTCTGCGAGGCGATCGACAGACGGGAGCATCAGGTGAAAGATCTTGAGGCGGATATTGCCAGAATCCGGGGAGAAAAGTAGATGGCGCTCCCAGTATGGATTGGAATTGCGGCGCTGGTATTTGGCCTGGATGCGATTCTGAAACAGACGGTTGAAGATACCTTCCATCAGAAAGAAGAGCGGGAGCTTGCCGGCGGAAGGGTAATCCTTCGGAAGGTATATAATAAAGGAGCGATGCTGAATCTTCTGCAGGATTATCCGCGCATTGTCGCAGGGATATCGACGGTGATTGGGGCAGCAGCGCTCCTTTATGATACAGTATTGCTCAGAAGGCCGCGCCGTTTTATCCGAAAGCTTGGAATGATGCTGTTTACCGGGGGCGCTCTGAGTAATATTTTTGACCGTCTGGTAAGAGGAAAGGTAATTGACTATATCGGTTTCCGTACCAGATGGCGTAGGCTTACATCCATTACTTATAATATAGGCGATTTTGCCATCTTTGCAGGCACATTTCTGGCGCTGCTTTCTAGAGGGAAAAGAACTCCTTAACCTGACCGAGGATGATATTCATCAGTCTCGTGCGGGCCTCCACACTGGCCCAGGCGATGTGTGGAGTGATCAGGAGTTTTTTGCTGTCTTTTATTCTTCTGAGAGGATTCTCCTCACTCATGGGCTCTGCGCACAATACATCCAGACCGGCAGCGGCAATCGTGCCGGCATCCAGAGCATCGGCAAGATCGGATTCAACGACGATCTGTCCGCGTCCGAGATTCAGAAAGATACATTCCGGTTTCATTTTCTTTAAGCAGTCTTTGTCAATCAAATTCTCAGTAAATTGATTTAGCGGTGCATGCACGGATATAATATCGGAGGAGGCCAGCAGCGTATCCATATCTACCTGGTGATATCCTTCCTGAGGCGCACTGCCGGAGGGGGAAGTGTAGATCACATGGGCGCCGAAGGCCTTAGCGATTCCTGCAACCCGGCGGCCGATATTGCCGAGACCGATGATACCCCAGGTCTTGCCGTTTAGTTCATAGAAGTGTTCGGCAAAATGGGTAAAAACCGTGTCGTTGGTATAGCGGTCTTCTTTTACGTAATCATCATAATATCTTAATTTTTCCAGCAGATAGAACAGCATGGCAAAGGTGTGCTGAGCTACGGAGTCCGTAGAATAGCCGGCAACATTACGCCAGGCAATTCCACGTTTATCCAGATAATCCTTATCCAGATTGTTTGTTCCGGTAGCGGTGACACATACCAGCTTCAGATTCCTGGCTGAGCCAATCGTCTGCTCGTTTACCTGTACTTTATTTACGATCATAACATCGGCGTCTTTTACCCGCTCCGGAACTTCCTCTGAGGTGGAAAACGGATACTTTATCACATCTCCCAGAGTGTCAAAACCGGACAGATCGATGTCCTCTCCGATGGTCTTTACATCCAAAAATACGATTTTCATAGGAACCTCCTTGTGTGTTGACATTTTAAAATCCTGTCTTTATTGTATATTAGAACCAGGAAAAAAGCTATAATCAAAGGACAAAAGAACAGCAAATTGTAAGAAGCTGTCTGGAAAAGCAGGACAGCCGGCAGATGAGATCGAGTGATCGGCGGGTGACGGCGGCATCCCACAGATTGTGCAGTGATATATGAAAAATAACTAAATAATGCTATATAAATATAAAATAATTGGCAATAATTAACAAAGAAAGATAAAAATTTAACGTGAAAAGCTACAATAAAACTTGAAAAAATCTTAAATTGACAGACAATATATCCAAAAACCTTGTGAAGATAGAAAAAAACCTATAAAAAACAAGAACGAAATCGATAGACATAGTCAAAAGTTTAACGAATAGTGAAATAATTAACCTGAATGACACAAAGTTGTCAGTAAATTTGAGGAAAAACACTTGAAATTTACAAAATAATATGGCAAAATACACTCAGAGGTTAGAAAGCGGACAGAGAAAGGGACGATGAATGTCCGCGTAGATGCTCTTATTTCTGTATACATGTGCGATGATGTATACGAAGCCAAACAAATAATACATATTTAAGGAGGAAGTTATGGCAAAGAAAGAAGAAATTAAGG
>JAUNGJ010000063.1:13369-13684 GCA_030524585.1 Eubacteriales bacterium
TGAATACACCAGAAGTAAATACACCTGAGTGGTTAGAGCAGAAGATGGCCAAGATGAGAGAGGCTCAGAAGATTTTTGCTACCTTTACACAGGAGCAGGTTGACAAGATCTTCTTTGAAGCAGCTATGGCAGCAAACAAACAGCGTATTCCGCTTGCAAAGATGGCGGCAGAAGAGACCGGAATGGGCGTGGTAGAGGATAAGGTTATCAAGAACCACTACGCAGCAGAGTATACATACAATTATTACAAGCGTACCAAAACCTGCGGTGTGATCGAAGAGGATACTTCTTACGGAATCAAGAAGATTGCAGAGC
>JAUNGJ010000008.1 GCA_030524585.1 Eubacteriales bacterium
ATCACGATCACCATCATGAGCATGACGAGAACTGTACCTGTGGATGCCACGATCATCACGATCATGAGCATCATCACGGACATCACCATGCGGATGAGGTGTTTACAAGCTGGGGCAGGGAAACCATAAAGAAGTATAACAAAGAAGAGCTGAAGGTGAAGCTGGCGGCTCTGGATACAGAAGGGGCTTATGGAACCGTGCTGAGAGCCAAGGGAATGGTCGCCGGAGATGACGGACAGTGGATTTATTTCGATATGGTTCCGGGCGAGCAGGAGGTAAGAACCGGACAGCCGGAGTTTACCGGAAGAATCTGTGTGATCGGTTCGAACCTAAAGGAAGATGCTTTGGCAGAATTATTTGAAGTGTAGGTGAATGGAATGCAGATGGTAGATGACGCGAGAGTTGTTGTGTATTTGATGACGGGATTTCTGGAGAGCGGTAAGACCAATTTCCTGAGACAGACTCTCGGAAAAAATTATTTTAAAATCGATGGCAAAACGGTACTGATCCTTTGTGAAGAGGGTGAGGAAGAGTATGAACCGGAGCTTCTTGCATGGGCGAATACGGATGTTGTAACCGTGGATGATCCGGAAGAGCTTACGAAGGAATTCCTGCAGGAGATTGAGGATAAATACCGGCCGGAGCGCGTGATTTTTGAGTGCAATGGCATGTATCCGGTCAGCAAGATGGAGGCCCTGGATGTGCCGGAGGGCTGGGGATTGATTCAGGAAATTACCACGGTGGATGCCAGCACCTTTGACGTGTACATTGCTAACATGAAATCACTGTTTGTGGAAATGGTACGCAATGCGGATATGGTTCTGTTTAACCGCTGTACGGAGGATATGCCATTGGCTTCATACCGGAGAAGTGTGAAGGTGGTAAATCAGGGGGCAGAAATTATCTTCGAGGGAGAAGAAGGAGAGATTGAAGATATTTTCAGCGACCAGATGCCTTATGATCTGGATGCACCGGTAGTGAAGATTGAAGACATGGACTATGGAATCTGGTATGTGGATATGCTGGATCATCCGGAAAAATACAAAGGGAAAACCGTTGAGATTCAGGGAAGAGCCCGCAAGGTGAAGGGATTCCCGAAAGAGGAATTTGTTCTGGGAAGAAGCGCTATGACCTGCTGTGCGGATGATATTACATTTCTGGGCTTCATCTGCAAGAGCAGAGATGCGGCTGGACTAGGCGCTGATACCTGGGTGCGTGCACGGGGAAAAGTCGGTTTCGAGTTCAAACGCGCCTACCGGGGAAGAGGTCCGGTGATTACGCTGGAATCTGTGGAGAGGATTCCGGCTCTGGAAGATGAACTGGTATATTTTAATTAACGAGTGTGCAAACTAAAGCATATTATAATATAGAGGACGAAAGAAGGAGAGCTTATGAGTGTATTTCTTGGTATAATGATACCGTTTGTCGGGACAGCGCTTGGCGCTGCCTGCGTATTCCTGCTGAAAAATGACATCCGGGACGGAGTCCAGAAAGCACTTCTGGGCTTTGCATCGGGGATTATGGTGGCCGCATCCGTGTGGTCACTTTTGATTCCTGCAATGGATATGTCAGAGAATATGGGGAAGCTTCGGTTCATCCCGGCGGTAGTGGGATTCCTTATAGGAATCGGCTTCATTCTGGCGCTGGATACCTTTGTACCCCATCAGCATATCGGTCAGGGAGATGCCGAGGGAATCCGCAAAAATTGGAGTAAATCTGTGAAGCTGGTGCTTGCAGTGACGCTTCACAATATTCCGGAGGGAATGGCAGTTGGCGTGGTATTTGCCGGTATGATTGCAGATAATACGGAGATTACGCTGGCGGGGGCATTTGCGCTGTCAATCGGAATTGCAGTACAGAATTTTCCGGAGGGAGCAATTGTCTCCATGCCGCTTCGAAGTGAAGAGAATATGAACAGAGGCAAGGCGTTTATCTATGGTGCAGCATCTGGAATCGTGGAGCCGGCGGCGGCAGGGATCACCATTCTTCTGAGGGATATGCTGGTACCTTTTCTGCCGTATCTTCTGGCGTTTGCAGCGGGAGCCATGATCTACGTAGTTGTGGAGGAGCTGATACCGGAAGCAAATGAAGGGAAGCACAGCAACATCGGAACCGTAGGTTTTGCAGTGGGATTTTCTATCATGATGGTCCTGGATGTGGCATTGGGATAAAGCGTAATCTGCGCTTGGCAGAGAACGCTGAATCTTCATTGAATTTTTAGAAATCCTTCATAGATTTCTAAGAGATTTGGCGTATAATGGTAAAAGATACGAGGAGGAGAGGCCGGAGTAATGCCGGGATAATATACAGGGAAGAGAAAGATAAGAAATATGGGAAAGAAAATAGACAGACAAAAGAAGACAGAAGAGTCCGGACGGGTTCGCAGAGAGCGTATTAAGACTACCCGGTACAACCCGAACTACAAAGAAGGGCTGACTGCGCAGCAGGTTCAGGAGCACCGTCTGCACGGGTGGACAAATGTATCGGTGGAGCCTCCTGCAAAGACGACGAAGGATATTATCAGGGAAAATACTTTTACATATTTCAACCTGATTTTTTTTGTGCTGAGTATTTTGCTGATTATTGTAGGTTCCTTTCGGAATCTGACATTTCTGCCGGTAATTATCGGCAATACGCTGATTGGCATTTATCAGGAAATCCGGGCGAAGAATGTGCTGGATAAGATGAGCATGCTGAATGCGCCCCACGCGAAGGTAGTGCGCGATGGTAAGGTGTGGCAGGTGGCTTCGGAGGAGCTTGTGCTGGATGATATTGTCATATTCAGCGCCGGGAACCAGATCTGTGCGGATGCGGTGGTATCTGCCGGAGAGGTTAAGGTCAATGAATCTCTGCTGACGGGTGAATCCGATGAAATTACGAAGAAGAAGGGCGATAAACTTATGTCCGGAAGCTTTGTTGTCTCTGGCAAATGTCATGCAAGGCTTGACAAGGTGGGCGAGGATTCTTATATTTCCAGGCTTACGCTTGAGGCAAAGAAGATGGGGGAGGGAGAACAATCCGAGATGATCCGCTCTCTGAATAAGCTGGTGAAATGGGTAGGTATCGCGATTATTCCTATCGGGGTCATCTTGTTTGTGCAGAGCTTCTTCTTTAATCATGATCCCTTCCGGAGCAGTATTACGTCTATGGTGGCGGCTGTAATCGGCATGATCCCGGAGGGATTGTATCTGCTTGCAACGGTGGCGCTGGCGGTCAGTGCCATGCGTCTGGCGAAGCAGAAGGTGCTCCTGCATGATATGAAGAGTATTGAAACACTGGCGAGAGTGAATGTGCTGTGTGTGGATAAGACCGGAACGATTACTGAGAATACAATGGCGGTTCACGAGGCGGTTCCGACTCTGGATTATACGAAAGCGAAGGAAGAGGAAGCATATCCTCCTCTGAATCAGATGATCGGTGATTTCGTGGCAGCTATGGCAGCAGATAATATTACGATGGAAGCCATGAAGGATTATTTTACGGAGGGCTCGGGTAAGAAGCCGGTGAGTATGACATCCTTCTCGTCAGCCGTTAAGTACAGCAGTGTAACCTTCGAGGATGGCGCTTATGTTCTCGGTGCGCCGGAGATGGTTCTGAGAGAGGATTATATTCTCTATGAAGCAGAGATTGAACCGTATGCGCAGAAGGGATACCGTGTACTGGTATTTGGCAGATATGACGGTGAAATTGATGGTAAGAAGCTGACCGGAAAAGTGGTTCCGTTAGGCTATGTGACTCTAGCCAATCCGATTCGGGATAAAGCGAAGGAAACATTCCAGTATTTTGCTGAGCAGGATGTACAGGTGAAGGTTATCTCCGGAGATAATCCGATGACTGTATCAGAGGTGGCGGCTCAGGCGGGGATTGTGGGAGCTGAGAAATATGTGGATGCATCGACGCTTAGTACACCGGAGCAGATAGCGAAGGCGGTAGAGAAGTATACGGTATTTGGCCGTGTCACCCCGAACCAGAAGCGTCAGTTCGTGCAGGCCCTGCAGGATGCGGGCAACACGGTTGCCATGACCGGCGACGGCGTCAATGACGTGCTGGCATTGAAGGATGCGGACTGCAGTATTGCCATGGCATCAGGAAGCGATGCGGCAGCCCAGGCGGCTCAGGTAGTGCTTCTGGAATCAGATTTTGCATGTATGCCGTCGGTGGTTCTGGAAGGACGGCGCGTGGTCAACAATATCCAGCGTTCGGCAAGTCTTTTTCTGGTAAAGAATATTTTCTCCTTCCTGCTGTCCATATTCTCGGCGGTATTTATGATTACCTATCCGCTGGAACCGTCCCAGGTATCGCTGATCAGCATGTTTACGATTGGCATTCCGGGATTCTTTCTGGCATTGGAGCCGAATAAGACAAGAATCAAGGGGCATTTTATCACCAATGTATTGCTGAAGGCGCTGCCGGCGGGGCTCACGGACGTATTTGCCGTTGGAGCGCTGGTCATGTGCGGTCACGTATTCGGGCTTCCGAGCGAAGATATTGCCACGGCGGCAACCATGCTTCTGGCAATTGTAGGATTTATGATTTTGTATAAGATCTGCCAGCCGCTAAATAAGCTGAGGATCTGTGTGTTTGTGGGAAACATGGCGGGATTGATTTTCTGCGGGGTATTCCTCAATCAGCTGTTTGCGCTGGAAGGCATGTCAAAGATTTGTATTCTGCTGTTCGTTATGTTCTCCTTTGCGGCAGAATCCTTCTTCCGGTATCTGAGTCTGTCGGTGGATTATGCGAGACGGCTGATTAAAAGGATGCGGGGAGAAATCGTGGATGAGGAGGAATCCCTTTTGAAAATTGAGATGAAATAAATGAGAGCAGGCAGCTTACGGCTGTCTGCTTTTTGCAATAATTGCAGTGGAGATTTATAGAAATTGTCGATGAATACGCCGCATATATCCGATTAATCAATTCGACAGCAGTACTTTCTTTATGTTAAACTTTAGGTAATCTGATGAAAAGTCTAATGTTGTAACAAGGAGGAAAGTTATGAAAAAGAAACTAATTAGTATGTTTCTGTGTCTGGCGATGGTTGCAGTAACCGCAGTTGGCTGTGGCAGCGATTCAAAAGAGACAGGAAGTGCGGAGACTGCAGAGGAAAGTACAGAAGGCGGCAGCTCTCTGATCATGCCGGTTTCCGCAACGGTTACCAGCCTGAACGGTATTTTGGAGACGATGGCAGAGGGTACATTCCAGCTGAGCCCATTCTGTGATGAGCTGTATTACGTTGATACGGAAGAGACCAGATATTATCTGGCTGAGAGCTGTGAGGTATCTGAGGATGGTCTGGAGTATACACTGAAGCTGAAGGATAACCTGAAATGGCATGACGGCGAGCAGATTACTGCAGACGATGTTATTTTTACATTTGAGTGTAATAAGAACACAGACAATGGTGCAGGATTTACAAATGTAGTGTTTGTAGGCGACGGTGAAGTGACGGCTGAGAAGATAGATGATCTGACCGTGAAATTTACAATTCCTGAGCCATCTGCTTCTTACTTCGAGCTTCTTGGCAAGCTGCTTCTGATTCCGGAACATGCATTTGACGGCAATACGGATATTGTTTCAGCAGAAGCAAATCTTACGGATATTGGATCCGGCCCATATAAGCTGGTAGAGTTCAAAGACGGAGAATCTCTGGTTCTGGAGAAATTCGAAGACTACTATGGAGACGAGCCGCAGATTGACCAGATTGTGTTTAAGGTAATTTCTGATCCGAGCGCACAGGAAGTTGCATTTAAGAATGGCGAGATCAATTACCTGATCGTATCTTCTGACGCATCTGCAACAGAGATGGAAGAGACGGAAGGCGTTGAGCTTCATAAGCTGGCAGAAGGCCGTGTGAAATATCTGGCATGGAACAAGTTCTGTTCTACATGGGACAACCGTGACGCCGTAAAGGCCGTATTCCTGGCACTGAATCAGGAAGAGATCGTAAAGGGCGCTTATGGAGACGTTATGGGCGTTCCGGCTAATACTATCTTCAGCAGCCAGAATCTGTTCCACGATGATGATATGAAGGGCTATGAGCAGGATCTCGAAACCGCAAAGGAACTGGCTGAGAGCTCAGGACTTGCAGGCAAGACGATCAAGCTTCACTACAATACGGACCGCAGCTATATGGAAGCAACCGCTCTTCTGATCCAGGAGCAGCTGAAGGCAATCGACGTAACGGTTGAGGTTGAGGGTATTGACGCAAATGGTTTCTTTGATGTTGTATTTACCGATCAGGATGATTATGAGCTGTATCTGAATGAGTACGGCGCAGCAGGCGACCCGGACAATGTAGTTGCAGGTATGTTTGACGGTACATGGGGAATCAACGTGGACACCAGCGAGGAGATTCTGGATCTGTTCAAGCAGGGAAGAGAGACTGCGGATATGGAAGAGAGACAGGAAATCTACACCGAGTTGCAGCAGAAGGCACAGGAGCAGTATCTGGTATATCCGATCGCTTACCCAAGCTATTGCTTTGCAACAAGCGACAATCTGGAAGGTGCAGAGACATATACAACAACACCGGTATTTGAAGATTATACAAAGCTTTCTTTCAAATAGGATTTGTTAAATAGGGAAACAGGTTGGAAATAGATTCTGCAGCAGCAGAATCTATTTCTGGCTATAGGAGAATGACATATGAAAAACTTCATAATAAAACGTGTGGCGCAGATGGCGCTGGTTTTTGTTATAGTGTCGATATTTTCTTTTTTAATTATATATTTTTCACCGGGAGATCCGCTGTACCTCTATACCTCCCCGGCGGTATCGTCCTATAAGATGACGGATGAACAGCTGGATGATATGAGAGAATCCCTGGGATTAAACGGAAATATAGTTCAGAGATATGCTAACTGGGCCGGCAAGATGCTTCAGGGCGATTGGGGACTGTCCATCAGCAATCACCAGCCGGTCAAAGGACAGATCCTTGATAAGCTGCCGAATACCATCGGCCTGATGGGAGCATCGCTGATCCTGTCGATTCTTGTCGCCATTCCGTTGGGGCTTCTGGCAGGCTATTATAAGAACAGCTGGATCGACAATGTGATCAGCGGTATATCCTATCTGGGAATATCGCTCCCGGCATTTTGGTTTGGAATTATGCTGATCATTGTATTTTCTTTGAATTTGGGATGGCTTCCAAGCTCCGGAATGCGGTCGATCGGCGTTACCTCCACGGCGGATGTTATCCGGCATGGCATATTGCCGGTTATTGTACTGAGTGTGAATAATACGGCTGTATTTGTAAGATATATCCGTTCCAATACGATTGAGCAGAAAGAGGAAGAATACGTTATGACGGCTGTCTCTAAGGGCGTGGGGCAGATGCAGGTACTGAAAGGCCACGTGCTCAAGAACTGTCTGCTCCCGATTATTACGATGGTCGGTATGAATTTCGGAACACTGATTACCGGTTCCTTTATTGTAGAATCCGTTTTTGGGTGGCCAGGGCTTGGAACCCTGTGCATGAGCGCCATCAACAGCCGTGATTACACGATGATCATGGGAATTACGATGCTTGCATGTACAGTTCTTCTGATCGGAAATTTTCTGGCTGATATCCTGTATGGATTTGCTGATCCGAGAATCAAGCAGGGAAAGGAGAAGCAAAATGGATAGAAAAGCAATGAAAAAAGTATTCTTTTCCAATAAGATGACGGTTGTGTGCGCCATTTTGCTGCTCATTATCATTGCTGCAGCCATTCTGGCGCCGCTGTCACCATACGATCCGGATGCTTCGAGCGTAGCGGAGAAACTGCAGGGAGTCAGCAGCGCGCATATTCTTGGAACCGATGATATCGGAAGGGATACCTTTACACGTACGCTGTACGGAGGAAGGGTATCGCTGATGGTTGGATTTGCAGCAATGTGTGTTGCAGTGATCATAGGTACGTTTATTGGAACGATCAGTGGATTTATGGGCGGTATGGTAGATGTTGTCTGTATGCGGATCGTAGATGTATTCATGTCCGTGCCAAGTCTTCTGTTTATCATTGTCGTCTATGCTTTCATGCCGCGGAACATGGTGACTCTGGTTCTCATGCTCGCTTTTTTCTCATGGACGAAGGTTGCCAGAGTGGTCAGGGCCCAGACCCTGACGCTGAAGGAGAGGGATTTTATTCTGGCTGCCCAGGCGCTGGGAGTGAGCAAAGGGGCCATTATCTGGAAGCATATTATTCCGAATCTGATGCCTCAGATCATCGTTGCGGCAAGTCTCAGTATTGCCAATGCGATCCTGGATGAGTCGGCGCTCAGCTTCCTGGGATACGGCGTCCAGCTTCCGATGGCATCCTGGGGAAGTATGCTGCAGACAGCCCAGAAATTTATTCTTCACAATCCAATTATGGCCGTTGCGCCGGGAACGATGATTCTGGTTACAGTATTATGCTTTAATGTGCTGGGCGATATGCTTCAGCAGATACTGGACCCGAAATTGATGAAATGATGCAAAAGGAGGGTATTATGGAGAAAATATTAGAAGTCAGGAATCTTTCCGTTGCATTTGAAACCTATTCGGGAAAGGTGCAGGCTGTCAGGGATATTTCCTTTGACATTGAAAAAGGAAGCGTCACTGCAATTGTCGGAGAATCCGGCTGTGGAAAATCCGTTACGTCCAAGGCTGTTATGGGGCTGATCCGAAAGCCGGGTAAAATAAGTGATGAGAGCGAAATTTTATTTCAGGGAGAGAATATTCTGAAATATACGGAAAAGCAATGGCAGAGTTATCGCGGGCAGCAATGCTCGATCGTTTTTCAGGATGCACTGACGGCCCTGAATCCGACGATGAATATCGGAAAACAGATCACGGAGAAGATCCGGGTCCATAAGAAGGTCAGCAAGCAGGAGGCATGGCAGGAGGGAATCCGGATGCTGGAGCTGGTAGGGATTCCGAATGCCCAGATGCGTATGAAGCAGTACCCCCACGAATTTTCCGGCGGAATGAGGCAGAGGGTCATGATTGCCATTGCGCTTACGCTGAATCCGAAGCTGCTGATTGCCGACGAGCCGACGACAGCGCTGGACGTTACGATCCAGGCCGATATTCTTGAGATGATGAAGGGGATTCAAAAGACCCACGGCATGAGTATTATTCTGATCACTCATGATCTGGGAATTGTAGCAAATTTTGCAACGAATATTATCGTGATGTATGCGGGAAAGGTGATGGAGCGAGGAAGTGCGGAGGATATTTTCTACAGCCCTGCACATCCATATACCGAGGCGCTTCTTAAGGCCGTGCCGAGACTCGATATGGAAGATGAACAGCTGGAAACGATAGAAGGCGCGCCGCCGAATATGGCTAATCCGCCGACAGGATGTCCCTTTGCGGACCGCTGCAGAAAACGGATGGATATCTGTAAGCAGGAATTTCCGCAGGAGACGGAGCTGGCCGAGGGGCATGAGGTTTGTTGCTGGCTGTGGAAGGGAGAACGGTGATGGCAGATAGAGCAGAATATTTACTGGAAGTAAATGGACTGAAAAAATATTTCAAAGTAGGAAAAAAGGGGACATTGAAAGCGGTAGATGATGTGTCTTTTTACATCCGCAAGGGTGAAACGCTGGGCGTGGTCGGAGAGTCCGGCTGTGGGAAGACCACCTGTGGAAGAACCTGCATCGGATTATATGATAAGACTGCCGGAGAGGTATTGTACCGGGGGAAAGATGTGCACCAGATGCGGGGAGAAGAGCGGAAGCAGTTTACGAAGATGGCCCAGATCATCTTTCAGGATCCTTATGCATCGCTGGATCCCAAAATGAAGGTTCGTGATATTATTGCAGAAGGTATCCGGTCTCACCAGTTGATAAACAGTGAGGAAAAGATCAGGGAGCGGGTGGACGAGCTTCTGGTCACCGTTGGCCTGGACCAGGAATACGGAGACCGGTATGTGCATGAGTTTTCCGGCGGACAGAGACAGAGAATCGGAATCGCAAGGGCGCTGGCGGTAGAGCCAGAGTTTATTGTCTGTGACGAGCCGATTTCGGCGCTGGACGTTTCCATTCAGGCGCAGATCGTCAACCTGCTTGGAAAGCTCCAGAAGGAAAAAGGTCTTACCTATATGTTTATTGCCCATGACCTGTCAATGGTAAAGTATATCTCTGACCGTGTGATGGTAATGTATCTGGGGAAGATCGTTGAGATTACGGCCTCCGGCCAGTTGTACAATCACCCGGCGCATCCGTATACGAAAGCGCTGTTATCCGCAATTCCGATACCGGACCCGAAGGTAGAGGAGGAGAAGGTGAGAATCCGCATGGAGGGCGAGATTCCAAGTCCGGTTGATCCCCCGAAGGGATGCCGGTTCCAGAACAGATGTCAGTATGCGACAGAAAAATGCCGGATGGAAGAACCGGAGCTGAAATTGATCGGCAAAGACCACTATGTGGCATGTCATATGTGCTGAAAGCATAAAGAAAATACCGTCCAGATGTCCGCTGATAAGTTTGGTGTCAGACCGCCCTTGCCTGTTATGGCAAAAGGGCGGTTTTTCTATAACTATCACTGGCAAAGGAAAGATACGAGCGTGGCAATGCAAGAATGAAGATATTTTACAAGACATTTTGGAGTTATGGCTGTAAAATGTTTATGGTAAGGGGGAAGCGGCTATGAGAAAAGAAACAAGAACTGTAGTCTATGATGAGGCGCTGCGAATAGAAGCTTACCGTTTTGAGGGAATCGTACAGCCTTTCCCCAATCATTTTCATGAGTATTATGTGATTGGATTTGTTGAAAGCGGACAGCGGGCGCTTTCCTGTAAGAACAGAGAATATACCATTGAAAAAGGAAGTATCGTGCTGTTTCATCCGGGAGACAACCACGCCTGTGTGCAGAGTGACGGAGGCACCTTTGATTACCGGGGATTACACATCGGCAGGGACGTGATGCTTGATTTGGCGGAGGAAGTGACAGGAAAGCGGGTGCTGCCGGGGTTTTCCCGGAATGTGATCCGTGATGAAGAGATTACAGAATATCTTCGTTCACTCCATAAAATGATCATGAACGGAAGGACAGATTTTGAAAAGGAAGAGGCTTTGCTGCTTCTTATTTCCGCGCTGATTCAGAGCTATGGGCAGCCCTTTGAATGCGGTGTGCCGGAATGCCGCGAGGAAATCGCAAAGGCCTGTGAATTTATGGAAGCGCATTATATGGAGCATATTTATCTGGATCAGATCTGCCGTCATGCAGGGCTTAGTAAATCCACACTGCTTCGGGCATTTACAAGAGCAAAAGGAATTACGCCTTACCGTTATCTGGAGACGGTTCGTATCAATGAGGCAAAAAAGCTGCTGGGGCAGGGCGTATCGCCTCTGGATGTGGCTATCCGGACCGGATTTTCGGATCAAAGCCACTTTGCGAATTACTTTCATCAATTCATCGGTCTTGCCCCCGGCGCATACCGTGAAATATTTTCTGACAGAAAAGAGAAAGGGGAGCAGTATGGAAAATAAAAATTCGATCGGACATCTGGCAGCGCTGGTTACAATCGGCATCTGGGGAACGACTTTTATTTCCACAAAGATTCTGCTGGCGGAGTTTCAGCCGGCGGAGATATTATTTATTCGTTTTGTGATGGGACTTGTGGTTTTATTGGTGGTATATCCGCATCGGCTGAAGGGAACGACGCGCGGGCAGGAGCTGACCTTTGCCGCGGCGGGATTGTGCGGCGTCTGTCTGTATTATCTGCTGGAAAATATTGCGCTGACTTATACAATGGCGTCCAATGTAGGCGTGATTCTTTCTGTGGCTCCGTTTTTTACGGCAATCCTTTCCCATCTGTTTCTGAAGGGGCAGGAGAAGCTGAAATTTCAGTTTTTCCTCGGATTCCTTGTGGCCATGGCAGGAATCTGTCTGATCAGCTTTAACGGGGCTAAGCTGGAGCTGAATCCGGTGGGAGATTTGCTGGCGCTTGCGGCGGCTCTGGTCTGGGCCTGTTATTCGGTGCTCTCAAAAAGAATCAGCAGCTTCGGATACAATACGATCCTTACCACAAGACGGATGTTTTTCTGGGGGATTCTGTTTATGCTTTTGGTGCTTGACTTTGAGCCGGAATGGACGCGTCTGGCAACCCCGGTTTACCTGCTCAATCTGATTTATCTGGGGCTGGGGGCCTCTGCCCTGTGCTTTGTGACGTGGAATTTTGCAGTAAAAGTATTGGGAGTCGTGAGAACAAGTACCTATATTTACCTGACTCCGGTCATAACGATCGTAACCTCTGTGATTATTTTAAAGGAGCCGGTAACCTGGATGTCGGCGCTTGGCACAGTGCTGACCATTGCGGGATTGTTCCTTTCTGAATATAACGGGGGCATCAAAGCTTTGCATATAAAAAAGGAGGCGTTGCAGCGTGGAGGTACAGAGTGAAAAGTGTGTCATGGTCATTGATGAACGGCTGCCGTTAGGGATCATCGCAAATACAGCGGCAATTCTGGGTATTACCCTGGGAAAGAAGCTGCCGGAAGTGGTCGGTGAAGACGTTTATGACAGAACGGGGAACGAACATCTGGGAATTATCGAGTTTCCGGTGCCCATCCTGAAAGGCAGCCCGGAGAGCATCAGGACAATCCGCGAGAAGCTGTACGAGTCGGATTATTCAGATTTGACAGTTGTTGATTTTTCAGATCTGGCACAGGGATGTAAAACCTACGATGAATTTATTGAGAAAATGAAGGGAACCTGTGAAAAGGATTTGAGCTATTATGGTATTGCAATCTGTGGGGCAAAGAAGAAAGTAAATAAACTGACGGGCAGTATGCCGCTGCTTCGATGACAAAATGACTAACTCTGATGCATACGAAAAGGGACACCTCCTTATGTGAAGTGTCCCTTGCGTTATTTTAAATAGACAGATTCTCAAGCGCCTCTACAATCTCCGGAAATTCCATTCCATGTGAGGCTTTGATCAGTACATTGTCGCCACTCTGCAGAATCTCTCCTGCCTGTGCAAGGAAATCTGCCTTCGTCTCAAACCATAAGGCTTTGGTTTCCGGGGATTTTGCCCCGGCGGCAGTCTCTTTTGACAATTCGCCGATGGCGCACACCAGATCGATTCCAAGCTCGGCGGCATATTCGCCGACAGTCCGGTGAAGCTCCGCCCAGTTCTCTCCAAGCTCGCCCATATCGCCGAGAATAGCGACCTTGCGGCCGATTGCCATGTTCAGAACATCCAGGGAGGCTTTCATAGAAACCGGATTGGCATTGTAACAATCATCCAGCAGAATCATATGTCCGGTCTGGATGATATTGTTGCGTCCCGGGATAAACGGAAGGCTTTCAATGCCCCTTTTGATTTCTTCGGCGGTAAGTCCCAATGTATAGCCAACAGAAGCGCCGGCCAGAGCATTGGATACCATATGCATGCCAGGTGTCGGAACGACACATGCAAAGCTTTCTTCCGGGAGATGGATGGTACAGGAGGTACCTTTTAATCCCAGTGGTTTCATATCGGTTGCATAGATGTCATTAAACTCCTGATTTAGTCCGTAGAACACAGGATCGGTGCCCTTTACCGGACCGAGGGTGGACAGAAGCGGATCGTCGCCGTTTAAAATGACGGAACCTCCATGCTTCATATCCTGAAACATCTGTGTTTTTTCCTGCATAATTCCTTCCTGGGTTTTCAAAAATTCCAGATGGGCAACACCGATATTGGTGATCACGCAGATATCCGGGCTGGCGGTGAAAGAGAGCTTTCGCATCTCGCCAAAATGATTGATCCCCATCTCCAGCACAGAGACTTCATGGGTTTCGTTCATCTCAAATATGGTCAGCGGAAGTCCGCATTCATTGTTGAAATTCCCCTGAGTCTTATGTACGTGATACTTTTGTGACAGTACGGAGGCGATCATTTCCTTTGTGCTGGTCTTACCTACGCTTCCGGTAATGCCGACCACCTTTACGTCGAAGGAATCCCGGTACAGCTTCGCAATGTCAAGCAGCGCCTGACCGGTTGCCTCCACCAGGATATAAGGATAGTCCGTATCGCCCAGATCCTCGTGGGATACCACGCACAGAGCGCCCTTTTCAATGGTGTCGGGAATAAATTTATGTGCATTAAAACGTTCGCCGTTAATTGCCACAAAGAGGAAATCCTTTTCTACTTTGCGGCTGTCAATGGTAACTCCGGCAACTTCCCGGCCGAGAAGGCATTCGTCACCGTGGTAGGTACCCTGACAGGCTTCGGTAATATTGGCTAGAGTAAGGTTCTTCATGGTTATCTCTCCTGTGCATATCTTATCTCAAGGGATTTGCGGATAATCAGTTCACAGAACTCTCCGTATTCATATCCGGCAGCCTTGGCAGCTTTTGGAAGCAGACTTGCACTGGTCATACCAGGCAGTGAATTTACTTCCAGACAGTAGAATTCTCCGGTATGGTTATCTACAATAAAGTCGGCTCTGGAATAAACGTCCAGCCTGAGGGCGGCAAATGCCTTCTCGCCTGCGGCCTGGATCTGGGCCGTCTGCTCTGCAGAGAGAGACTGTGCGGGACAGATCTCGGAAGCGCCGCCAAGCTGATATTTGTTGGCATAGTCAAAGAAACCATCCTTTGGAACGATCTCTACCAGCGGAAGGGCCTTGCCGTCCAGAATGCCGCAGGCATATTCTCTTCCGTCGATAAATGGTTCGATGACTACTTCCTCTTCCTTCTTAAAGGAGTTCTCAATTGCAGAGCGGTATTCCCCGTCGGTATGCACGATATACACGCCAATGCTGGAGCCGCCGGAACAGGGCTTTACAACTACCGGAAGGTGGAAGCCAAGAGCTTCTAAGGATACATCCCTGTCTTTCTTAAATAGATGGGTTCCGTCCGGGGTCGGTACTCCCTGCATTTTGAAAATCTCTTTTGTGACGCCCTTATCCATCGACAGCGCACAGCCAAGGGAATTTGGTCCCGTATAACGGATGCCCAGCACATCGAAGGTTGCCTGAAGCTTGCCGTTTTCACCCAGGCTTCCGTGCAGAGCCATGAATGTAATGTCTGCCATAGAACAGAGCTCCAGTACGTTTGGCCCCAGATAGCTTACGGAATCGCCCGGTCTGGAAGCCCACAGAGCGTCAAGGTCAGGTTCGGTTACCTGGATACCGGCGGCAATTCCAAGTCCTCCGTCCGGAAGGTCGAATACCTCATCCAACCGGTCCGGATCATAGGGAAGCCCCATAAAGGCGTCCAGAAGATAGGCCTGATGTCCGCGCTCCCGAAGGGCCCTGCAAATGCCGGCGCCGGAACTTAAAGATACGTCACGCTCGTTGCTGTAGCCGCCTGCTAATACAATAATCTTCATAATTCTTATACTCTCCTTTAGTCTCTTCCAAGCTGATTTAGAAGCTCTTTCTTCACCGCATACAGCTTGTCGGATAAATCTACATATACGTTGTGTGGATAGAACAGACGCTTGGTCTCTTCCCACAGAGTCTTCTTTTCCTGTTTACAGTATGCCGCAATCTCTCTTACGGATGGAGAATGATATATACATTCTCCTTTTTTGAAAATCGGAACCATAATCTCGCGCATAGTATAAGAACCGCCTGCAAGCCTGGTCTTCTTCCAGGTCTCGATCGGGTCGAACAGCACCAGATCTTCGCTGGTATCAAAGGTTTCGTCCGCAAAGCAGATCAAATCAGCGCGGATCTTGCCGGTAGTCTTGTCATAGATTCGGTAAATGGTTTTATTACCTGGGTTCGTGATCTTTTCTGTGTTTTCAGAGAGCTTAATTTTTGGAACAAATTCTCCGTCTTCATTCTGAATCGCAGCAAGCTTATATACACCGCCAAAGGACGGACAATCCTTGGAAGTAATCAGGTTTGTGCCGACTCCCCAGGAGGTGATGGCAGCGCCCTGAATCTTCAGATCGTGAAGCAGGTGCTCATCCAGATCGTTGGAAGCAGCGATGGTGGCAGTCTCAAAGCCTGCCGCATCTAACATCTTACGCGCTTCCTTAGATAAATATGCAAGGTCTCCGCTGTCCAGACGGATTCCGTATTTGGTAAGCTCTACTCCGGAGTCGCGAAGCTCCTGGAATACGCGGATTGCGTTCGGTACGCCGGATTTTAATGTGTCATAGGTGTCCACCAGAAGGGTGCAGTTATGGGGATATAATTCTGCATAGGTTTTAAATGCAGTGTATTCATCCGGGAAGCTCATGATCCAGCTGTGGGCATGGGTCCCCAGAACCGGAACATCAAAGAGCTGTCCGGCAAGCACGTTTGAGGTTCCCACGCAGCCGCCGATCATAGCGGCACGGGCGCCGTACAGACCTGCATCCGGCCCCTGGGCACGGCGCAGACCAAACTCCATAACACCGTCTCCGTCAGCGGCAAATACCACACGGGAGGTCTTGGTCGCAATCAGAGACTGGTGGTTGATGATGTTGAGAATTGCAGTTTCAACAAGCTGTGCCTCCATAATCGGTGCGATCACCTTAAGAAGCGGCTCTTTTGGAAAGACTACCGTTCCCTCCGGAATGGCATAAATGTCACCGCTAAAATGGAAGCCGCCTAAATAATGGAGGAAATCTTCGCTGAAGATTCCAAGGCTTCTCAGATAGTCCACATCCTCATAGGTGAAATTAAGTCCCTTTACATATTCAATGACCTGTTCCAATCCGGCGCAGATTGCATAGCCGCCATTGCAGGGATTCTGACGGTAAAACACGTCAAATACTACAGTTTCATTCTGTTTTTGGTTATAATAGCCCTGCATCATGGTTAATTCATAAAAATCAGTCAGCAAGGTTAAATCTCTTTGGTTCATTTTGATTTAACTCCTTTATTCATAATAACTTATTATAGCACCTGCCTGTGTAAATGAAAAGATACTTTACACCAGGGCGGCGTTTTTATTAATGGTTTCCTGAATGATATTCTGTACATAGGAATCCAGATGCTTTCTGGTATCCCTGTCCAGATCCTTCGTATAAATCGGCTTGCCGTATTCGATGACTACATGGGTCTTTTTGATTCTCGGAAGATGAGCCTCGAAGATATCGCAGGTGTTATTCAGCGACATCGGTATAATGGCGCATCCGCTCTTCTCGGCAATCTTCAGGGCGCCGCCCTTAAAGGGGAGGATACTGAGTTCTTCCCCCGTATTGCGGGTTCCTTCCGGGAAAATACAGATTGAGATTCCGGCCTTTACATAGTCGATGGCCTGGAGGATTGACTTTAAGCCTTCCTTTATATTGTCCCGATCCAGGAATAGGCAGTACAGTGCGTTCATCCAGTCACGGAGAAGGGGATACCGGAGCATCTCTTTCTTGGCGACATACCCGGTCAGACGCCTGCAGCGGGAATAGGTAAGAAGTATATCGAAATAACTTCTGTGATTGCCCACATACAGCACGGGCTCATCCGGGATATTTTCTTCGCCGATTACGGTGACTTCTGTGCCGCAGATCCGGAGAATCACGCGAAAGGCCCACTGAACCATGCGCAGGCAGGAATAATCCTTTGCATTTTTATTTACTTTTCCCACCAGCTGTTCCACGAGAAGCACCGGGATTCCGAGAATCAGGTAGAGGAACAGAAATAAAGCGACAAATATGAATCGAATCATAATCTTTCTCCTTTCAGAGGACAGCGTTTACAATATAGCTGCAGACGGTCCTAATATCTTCCGTATAGACGGGACAGCTCTTTTAGTTCCTCGGCCAGGTCATCGGACAGCGCACCTTTCTTAAAACGCCAGCTCCAGTTGCCGGAAGCGGCGCCCGGTGTATTCATGCGTCCGTCTTTTCCGACGTCCAGAATGTCCTGAACCGGGAAAATGGCGTAGGCTGCGATGCTTGCAAGGCAGGCGCGCACCATGTAGTAGCTGATGCTGTCATATTCTCCCATGTTCAGATACTGCCGCGTCTTCTTACGGCAGTCTTCACGGAGAGTCTCAAACCATCCTCTGGTGGTGTCGTTGTCATGGGTTCCCGTATAGCATACACAGTTTGGGGACGAGAAATTATGGGGCAGGAAAGAGCTTTCGCCCAGATCCTCAAATGCAAACTGCAGCACCTTCATCCCCGGAAATGCAAATGCATCCCGAAGCGCTTCCACTTCCTCGGTAATCACGCCCAGATCCTCGGCGATGATTGGAAGTTCGTCACCAAGAGCCTTTTTGATTGCAGAAAAAAGCTTCTTGTTGGGGCCCTTTACCCATTTGCCATTGATGGCGGTTTCCTCTCCGTAGGGAATGGACCAGTAAACCTCAAATCCGCGGAAATGATCAATTCTTAAAATGTCCAGGGAGTGAAGCTGATTCTCTATCCTGGAAATCCACCATGCATAACCCTCCTGCTCGTGGGCATCCCAATCATACAGAGGGTTGCCCCACAGCTGGCCGGTGGCAGAGAAATAATCCGGCGGTACTCCTGCAACACTGGTTGGGAATCCCTTGGTATCTAGCTGGAACAGATGCTGGTTTGCCCAGACATCAGCACTGTCCATGGATACAAAAATCGGGATATCTCCAATGATGCGTACCTTATGAGTATTTGCATAATTTTTAAGCTCCATCCATTCGAGGAAGAAAATGAACTGAATAAAACGGTAAAAACCGGCTTCCTTTTTCAGGTTCTTATGGAATGTTTCTTTTGCTTCTTTGGTTGGTTTCCTGTATTCTTCATCCCAATCCAGCCAGCTGATTCCTCCGTTCAGATCCTTGATTGCCATGAACAGAGCATAATCATCCAGCCAGCTGGCATTTTTAATACAGAACTCCTGATAGTCCGCGAAAAGCCCCGAAGCCTCCATGGTAAGAAACTGCTCATATGCAGTTTTCAGAAGTGCAGTTTTCCAGGGGATAATTGTCCCGTAATCTACGTGACCGGGATCTGTCTGGGGACAGGTGTACAGATCCTCCTGTCTCAGCAGACCAAGCTTTACCAGATGCTCCGGGCTGATCAGAAGGGGCTGGCCTGCAAATGCAGAGAAGCTCTGATAAGGGGAATCGCCAAAGCCCGTGTGGGTCAGGGGAAGAATCTGCCATAAATGCTGGCCTGCTTTTTCCAGAAAATCTACAAAATGATAAGCCTCCCGTCCCAGATCACCGATTCCGTAGGGGGATGGGAGAGAGGTTGGATGCAATAAAACGCCGGAAGTACGCGGCAAAGATACTGTACTCATATAAATAGTCTCCTTTTTTTCGTAGGTACTGTCTGTGCGGCATCCGTGTCAGAATGTGCCGGATACCGTATAAACAGTAATATCTTACCACAAAATGGGTATTTTTTAAAGCGATTCTGCGTACTTATACAGTAAAGCATGGCTGAACGATTACATATGCAGAGAGGGGATTGACGGCAGGTGAAATGGCATTGGGGAATATTTTTCGCTTTTAGTCTGATCTGTCTGACCGGATGCAGTATTCGGTCGGTCAGTACGGAGAAGGTAAAAGACCTGTCTTATGAGCTGGTAGAGGAACCGGATATTCCGGAAGAAATGAGGGAGCCTATAAGCAGGAGGCAGGAGGAACCATTTCTTCTCACCTATGCGGATAATGGCAGGCTTTACATCGCCAGAGGCTATGGGAAGCAGGAGACGGACGGATATGAGATACAGGTGTTGGCGCTTTACGAGAGTGAGAATGCGATCGTACTGAAGACCGCCTTTTTGGGGCCGGAGCCGGATACGGAAGTTTCCGAAGAGCCTGCCTGTCCCTATATTGTTGTCCAGACGGAATACAGTAATAAATATGTGATGACAGAATAAGGAGGATGCAGATGGAGCAGTTAAAGAAAGTAATTCGAAAAAATGTTACGGGAAGAGGAATGACGGATCAGTTCTATGTGGATGGAGATGTAAATGTACCGGATGCGAAAGGTGATGTGGGACGGATTGTATACAGCCAGGGAAAGCTTAAGATTGATGATATGAAGGTTGTGGAAAACTATGTCCGGGTATCCGGCAAAGTTCTGTATCAGATTTTGTATGTAATCGACAGCGGGGAGCAGAGAATGTCATCCCTACAGGGTAAGCTTCCATTTGAAGAGATGGTATATACGGAGGAAGAGCCGAAGGGAGCGGTATTTTTAAAAGAAGGAAGTGCAGAGCTGTCGGTATCTGTGATCCACTCCCGGAAGCTTAGCCTGAAAGCAATGGTGGAGATGGAGCTGTCTTCCGAATGTGAGGAGGAAGAGGTGCTGACACTGGATGTGGAAGAGGAGCCGGGGTTATATCGGCGGTGGGAAAGCAAAGACATATTAAAGCTTCATGCGGTGAAAAAGGATATTTACCGGATCAAGGAGGAGTTCTCCCTTCCCGGGACGGCAGAGACCATAGGCAACGTGCTTTTTTCTGAGGTTTCACAGCGAAAACTGGACACCAGACTTGGGACGGATGAGCTTTTGCTCCGGGGAGAACTGCTGGTATTCCTTCTATATGAATCCCTGGACGGGAAAATGGCCTGGACGGAGCAGACAGTTTCTTATGAGGGACGGATAGAATGTCCTGGCGCAGAGGACACGATGTATCACCACCTGTCCGGGAGAATTACGGATGAAAATGTTGATGTGCGCATGGATGAGGACGGCGAGATGCGTATTGTCGGGGTGGAGGCTACCGTAGAGGTTCGGGTGGCCGTTTACAGTGAAGAAAAGCTGGATATCCTAAAGGATATTTATTCTTTGCAGAAGACGCTGAAACCGGAGACGGAACGGATCGGGGTATCCGGACTAATGATGCAAAAATCCGCCCAATACAAGTATTTAGAACAGCTGTCCATACCGGAGCTTAGAAATGGGATTCTTCAGATCTGCCACACGGGAGGAAACATAAAGATCGAGCACACGGAGATCGTGTCTGACGGAATTATGGCGGAGGGAGTACTTCATATCTGCTTTCTGTATGTGAAAGCAGACGATGAAGCGCCCTTTGAGATGTGGCAGGGAATGGTGCCGTTTACCCATGTGATTGAATGCAGCGGCATTACCGGGGATATGCAGTATGACCTTGGAGGTATTTTAGAGCAGCTGAATGTGGGGCTGTTGGGAAATGGTGAGGCAGAGGTAAAAGCATCCATTGATTTTCAGGTGTTCCTGAGGAAGCCGGAGGAGATTGCAAATATTCGGACGATTGAAACGGAACCGCTGGATATGGAACAATTATCCAAAGCGCCGGGAATCGTGGGATATATCGTAAAAGAAGGGGATGAACTGTGGGAGCTTGCAAAGCGCTATCACACTACCACAGAGGGAATTCGAAGCGTGAATGGGCTGGAAGGAGACAGCTTAAAGACGGGCGAAAAAATATTGATTTTTAAAGAGAATATGAGTATACTGTAGGTACACTGTATACAAGATACAAGGAGAATACAATGGATAAATTGGAATTAAAGGCACTGGGAAAAATCAATCTGGGACTTGATATTTTGGGGCAGCTTGAGAACGGATATCACCAGGTCAGAATGGTCATGCAGACGGTTTATCTCTATGACCGGGTCATTCTGGAAAAGAAGAAAACACCGGGGATCGGGATTGAGACGAACCTGAATTTTCTTCCGGTGAATGAGAATAATATTGCCTACAGGGCGGCAGATCTGCTGATAAAGGAGTTCGGACTTTCGGATGGGCTGAGGATCACACTGGATAAGCACATTCCGGTAGCGGCAGGAATGGCCGGCGGAAGCGCCGATGCGGCAGCAGTTCTTTTTGGAATGAATCGGATGTATGAGCTGGGGCTTTCGGAGGAGGAACTGAAGAAACGGGGTGTTAGCCTCGGGGCAGATGTTCCATACTGTATTATGCGGGGAACCGTGCTGGCGGAGGGAATTGGCGAGAGACTTACTCCGCTGCCGCCGCTTCCCAGGTGCTATATACTGATTGCGAAGCCGCCGCTCAGCGCATCGACAGAGACAGTTTATGATAAATTTGATGCGTTGGATGAAGTGGAGCATCCGGATATCGACGGCATTATCAGAGGGATTGAGACATCCGATATCCGGCAGGCTGCAGCCAGCATGGGTAATGTGCTGGAGCAGGTTATGCTTCCGGAATATCCGGTTATTGGTGAGATTAAGAAAACTATGCTGGATGCCGGCGCTCTGGGCGCCATGATGAGCGGAAGCGGTCCTACGGTATTTGGAATATTTGACAGCCGGAGTACGGCAAAGAAGGCAGCCCTTAAGATACGGAACAGGAACCTGAGCAGGCAGGTGTATGTGACGAATGTGCACAATGTAAGGAGGAAGTAATGAAGGAACCGAACTTTGAAGTGACTATGAACGAGTATTTACCGCTTCGGGATGTGGTATTTAACACACTGCGGCAGGCGATTCTTCGGGGAGAACTAAAGCCCGGGGAGCGTCTGATGGAGATCCAGCTTGCTAATAAGCTGGGGGTTAGCCGGACGCCGATCCGGGAGGCGATCCGCAAGCTCGAGCTGGAAGGTCTGGTTCTGATGATACCGAGAAAAGGTGCGGAAGTGGCAGAGATCACGGAGAAGAATCTGCGGGACGTGCTGGAGGTAAGAGAAGCGCTGGAAGCACTGTCGGTGGAGCTTGCCTGCGACCATGTCACGGAGGATCAGATCTGTGAGATGAAAATGGCAGCCAAAGCATTTGAGAATGCACTGAAGAGCGGCGATGTGACGAAGATCGCGGAAGCGGATGTACAGTTTCATGACGTGATTGCGCTTGCGACAGACAATCAGAAGCTGATACAGCTTCTGAATAATCTGCGGGAGCAGATGTACCGTTACCGCGTGGAATATCTGAAGAATGAGCAGGTATATCCGCAGCTGATTGAAGAACATGATATGCTGATTGAAGCAATTCGGGAGCGGCGGAAGGACAGAGCGGCAGAGATTGTATGTCAGCATATTGATAATCAGGCAGAAGCAATCAGCGGTCTGATCCGCACCAAAAAAGCGCTTCGGACTACAGGGCAGCGAATCGAAATTCAAAGCAGAAAATAAAGTAACGGAATAAATTGGAAAAAACTGGTACATACTCCGGATAGGAAAGGAGTGTGTACATAGTGAAAAACAGAGAGCGATTCGGATTTGAGAAAAAAGATGGAGAGCTGTCCGGGCAGAGGTTTCATGGAATCTGTCTGGTGACGGCGATCGTGATAGCGTCCGTGCTTACCGCATGGGTGACGGCACAGAGAGGGCTTCTGGTGGAGGCGAGAACCCAGATGGCAACAGAGGAGCTGGCAGAGCAGGTGCTGCGGTTTCATGTGCTGGCAGACAGTGACAGCACAGAAGACCAGCAGGTCAAGATGAAAGTAAAGGAAGCAGTTCTTTCATATCTGCAGGAACAGATGGCAGGGGAGCGTACGCTTGACGGAACGAAGCAATTTGTGCGGGAGCATCTGGAAGAAATCGCCAGTCTGGCTCAGCAGACGGTGAAGGATGCGGGAAGCTGTGATCTGGCAACAGCAGAAATTGTGAGAGATGAGTTCCCGGAGAAAACCTATGGGGACGTTACGTTTCCGGAGGGGACTTATGAGGCGCTGAGAATTCGTATTGGAAGCGGCGAGGGGCATAACTGGTGGTGCTGCCTGTATCCGAATCTCTGTTTTACGGATGCGGTTTATGGAGAAGTGGTTTCTGAGGATAAGCAGGAACTGAAAGAGCTTCTGGATGAGGACGCTTATGAGATGATTACATGCACCACAGACTTTAAGATAAAATGGTTCTTTTTTGAGGACAGGTAAGGAGAGAGACAGGATGTACACATTTGACAGCAGAATCCGCTACAGTGAGATTGACCATCACAGGACGATCACGCTGCCGGGAATCATTAATTATTTTCAGGACTGCAGCACCTTTCAGTCGGAGAGCATCGGATATGGAGTGGACAGGCTGAAGAAGGAAGGAAAGGCATGGATTCTGTCTTACTGGCAGATCGTGGCAGAGCGCTATCCGAAGCTTGCGGAGCCGGTAAAGGTATGCACATGGGCGACAGGGTTTAAGGGCTTTCTGGCCGACCGTAATTTCCAGATGCTGGATGCTGAAGGAAACCAGGTGGCCTATGCCAATTCCGTCTGGGTATATATGGACATGAAAAAGGGAAGACCGGTGCGGCCAGGAGAAGATGAGGTCAAAGCCTATGGGATAGAAGAACCTCTTGACATGGAATACGCACCGCGCAAGATCAGGCTTCCCAAGGAGTCGGCGGCGGGTGAGAGCTTTCCGGTGCGCAAATATCATATTGATACCAATGAGCATGTGAATAACTGCCAGTATGTGCAGATGGCATTGGAGGTTCTGGAAGAGGAAATGACGGTTCATCAGGTTCGGGTAGAATATAAGAGGTCGGCAGTGTATAATGATATTATCCTGCCGAAGATTGCAAGAGAAGAAAGCCGCACTGTGGTAGAGCTCTGCGACCAGAAAGGCGGACTTTACGCGGTGGTGGAATTAATAGGAGAATAAACAATGGCAATGGAGAAAAATCTTGGTAGGAAACTTACCTTAATGGTAGTAAAAAAAGTAGAATTTGGCGTATATTTGGGGAACCCGGAGGACAAGGTCCTGCTTCCGAAAAAGCAGGTGCCGGAAGGAACAGAGATTGGGGATTCGCTGGAAGTGTTTCTGTATAAGGATTCCAGGGACCGGCTGATTGCGACAACCAATGAACCGAAGATCACCCTGGGCCAGGTGAAGGCGCTGAAGGTATTGGATACAGGCAAGATTGGAGCATTTCTTGATTGGGGACTTGAGAAGGATCTGCTGCTTCCCTTTAAGGAGCAGACAGCCAGGGTGAAGCCGGGAGACGAGTGCCTGGTAAGTCTCTATGTGGATAAGAGCGGGCGCCTTTGCGGAACCATGAAGGTATATGAGAAATTAAGCAAGGATTCCCCATACCAGAAGGATGATAAGGTGCAGGGAATTATCTATGAAAAGAGCGATAATTTTGGCTGGTTTGTGGCAGTGGATGACAAATACTGCGCACTGGTTCCGAAGCGGGAGGCTTTTGGAAATTACCGGGTAGGCGACCGGATAGAGGCCAGAGTGACCGGGGTCAAGCCGGACGGTAAGCTGGATTTAAGTATCCGGGAGAAGGCCTTTATCCAGATGGATGTGGACGCGGAGAATCTGCTGAGGGACTTAAACCTGCGGGGCGGAGCCTATCCATTTACGGATAAGGCGGATGCGGAGCTGATCAAACGGGAGACCGGACTAAGTAAGAATGCCTTTAAACGGGCGGTAGGACGGCTTCTAAAAGAAGGAAAGATTGAGATTACAGCTGACGGTATCCGGACAAAATAACCGGATACAGATACTATCAATTGTTACATAAGAAAGCAGGGTGCGGGAATGGCATTTGCACATTTACATGTCCATACAGAATACAGTCTGTTGGATGGTTCCAATAAAATAAAAGAGTGCGTGGCACGGGTGAAGGAGCTTGGCATGAACAGCGTGGCGATCACAGACCACGGCGTTATGTATGGTGTGATTGATTTTTACCGTGCGGCGAAGGCGGCGGGAATCAAGCCGGTTCTGGGAAGCGAGGTCTATGTGGCGCCCGGTTCCAGATTCAGCAAGGAGCCGGGACAGGGGAATGAGGACCGGTACTATCATCTGGTGCTGCTTGCGGAAAATGATACCGGATATCATAATCTGATGAAGATTGTATCCAGAGGATTTACGGAAGGATATTATTATAAGCCGCGGGTGGACATGGAGGTACTGGAGACTTATCATGAGGGCATCATTGCCTTAAGCGCATGTCTGGCCGGAGAGGTGCAGCGGAATGTGGCGAGAGGAATGTATGAAGAAGGACGTGAGGCGGCCCTCAGATACGAGCGTATTTTCGGTAAGGGCAATTTCTTTCTGGAGCTTCAGGATCACGGGATCCCCATGCAGCAGACGGTCAATCAGGCGCTGCTGCGCATGAGTAAAGAGACCGGGATTCCGCTGGTGGCTACCAATGACGTCCACTATACCTATGCGGATGATGTGAAGCCTCATGATATTCTGCTCTGTCTGCAGACGGGAAAGAAGCTGGCAGACGAAGACCGGATGCGCTATGAAGGGGGACAGTATTATATTAAGTCCGAGGAACAGATGCGGGAATTGTTTCCCTATGCGCTGGAAGCGCTGGAAAATACCCAGAAGATAGCAGACCGATGTAATGTGGAGATCGAATTCGGAGTGACTAAGCTCCCGAAATATGATGTGCCGGAAGGGTACACCTCCTGGGAGTATCTGAATAAGTTATGCTTTGAAGGCCTGAAGGAGCGTTACCGGCCGGTAACAAGTGAACTGACAGAACGGTTAAATTATGAGCTGTCGGTAATCCGGACCATGGGATATGTGGATTATTTCCTGATTGTCTGGGATTTCATCAAATATGCAAAGGATCATGGAATCATGGTAGGGCCGGGCAGAGGTTCGGCGGCCGGAAGTCTGGTGTCCTACTGTCTGGGGATCACCACCATTGATCCGACAAAATATCAGCTTCTGTTTGAGAGGTTTTTGAATCCGGAGCGTGTGTCCATGCCGGATATTGACGTGGATTTTGCGCCGGAGGGACGGCAGAAGGTGATTGATTATGTAAGTGAAAAATACGGGGCTGACTGTGTGGTACAGATCGTAACCTTCGGAACGATGGCGGCAAGGGCGGTCATCCGCGATGTGGGGCGCGTCATGGATCTGCCCTATGCGTTTGTGGATAATATTGCCAAGATGGTTCCCCAGGAGCTCAATATCACCCTGGATAAGGCGCTGACCATGAATCCGGATTTTCGGAAGATGTATCAGGAAGACGAACAGGTGAAAGAGCTGGTGGACATGTCCAGACGTCTGGAAGGACTTCCAAGGCATACCTCCATGCATGCTGCCGGCGTGGTGATCAGCCAGAAATCGATTGACGAATATGTTCCGCTGTCTCTCGGCTCGGACGGCTCGGTAACGACTCAGTTTACCATGACTACGCTGGAAGAGCTGGGACTATTGAAGATGGATTTCCTGGGGCTGAGGAACCTGACGGTTATTAAGACCGCAGTGGATCTGATTAAGAAGAGTACGGGAAGAGAGCTTGATCTGGATACCATTGATTACGACGATAAGGATGTGCTGGAGTATGTAGGTACGGGGCGGACCGAGGGAATATTCCAGCTGGAAAGCGCAGGAATGAAGAGCTTCATGAAGGAGTTAAAGCCTCAGAGTCTGGAGGATATTATTGCGGGAATCGCGCTGTACCGTCCGGGTCCGATGGACTTTATTCCTCAGTATATCAAGGGAAAGAACAGCCAGGATACGATTACCTATGATTGTCCTCAGCTGGAACCGATCCTGGAGCCAACCTACGGCTGTATCGTGTATCAGGAGCAGGTAATGCAGATCGTCCGTGATCTGGCAGGCTATACACTGGGACGGAGCGATCTGCTCCGCCGTGCCATGTCCAAGAAAAAGGGCGAGGTAATGCAGAAGGAACGGCAGAATTTTGTCTATGGAAATGAAGCGGAAGGAGTGCCGGGCTGCGTAAACAATGGCATTGATGAGGCGACGGCCAATAAGATCTATGACGAGATGATTGATTTTGCCAAGTATGCATTTAACAAATCCCATGCGGCGGCCTATGCGGTGGTATCCTATCAGACGGCTTATCTGAAATATTACTATCCGGTGGAATTTATGGCGGCTCTTATGACGTCAGTTATCGATAATTCCTCCAAGGTGGCGGAGTATATCTACAGCTGCCGCCAGATGGGGATTCAGATCCTGCCTCCGGACATCAATAAAGGAGAGGGAGACTTCTCGGTAGACAGTGGCAATATCCGATATGGGCTGACTGCCATTAAGAGCGTAGGAAGACCGGTGATTCAGGCAATTATCGAAGAGCGGACGGCTCGGGGAGCATATAAGAATCTGAAGGATTTTATAGAGAGGCTTTCCGGTAGGGAGGTCAACAAGCGGACTATCGAGAATTTCATTAAGGCAGGAGTATTCGACAGCTTTGGAGGCACCAGAAAGCAGTTTATGATGATCTATCTTCAGATTCTGGAGCAGGTGAATCAGGAGCGTAAATATTCCATGACGGGGCAGATGTCACTGTTTGATTTTGTAGATGAAGAGCAGAAAAAGGAATTTGATATTCCCCTTCCCAATGTGGGCGAATATGAGAAGGAGACCAAGCTGGCATTTGAGAAGGAAGTGCTGGGAGTATATCTGACAGGGCATCCCCTGGAGGATTATGCGGAAAAGTGGAGAAAGAGCATTTCCAGAACTACTCTGGATTTCCAGATCGATGATGAGACCGGACGCTCCAAGGTGAGGGACGGCGCCAGAGAGATCGTGGGCGGTATGATTACTGCCAAGACCATCAAATATACCAAGAATAATAAAACCATGGCATTTCTGACCATTGAGGATCTGGCAGGAACCGTGGAGGTCGTGGTATTTCCGAAGGATTATGAAAAGAATCAGAACTACCTGAAGGAGGATGGAAAGGTCTTTGTCAAAGGACGTGTATCCGAAGAAGATGACGCGCCGAGCAAGCTGATCTGCGAGTCCATTATTCCATTTGAACAGACGAAACGGGAACTGTGGATCCAGTACGCGGATAAGCTGGCATATATGGAGGATGAGCCACACCTTTTCGATATGCTGAAAGAGTCGGAGGGAGATGACAGTGTGGTTATCTACTGTAAGGCGGAACGAGCGGTCAAGAGGCTGCCGGCGGGGAGAAATATTCATATTGAGCCGGTCATTCTTGGGAGACTTGCCAACTATTATGGCGAGGCAAGCGTGAAGGTTGTGGAAAAACCCATTGATAAAAGATAAGGGGGATTGTTTGTGAATATCGAAGAATTAAAAAGGGCGCCCATTGGAGTTTTTGATTCCGGCGTGGGAGGATTAACGGTAGCGAGAGAGATTATGAGACAGCTTCCGGATGAGAATATCGTCTATTTTGGAGATACGGCCCGTCTTCCCTATGGAAGTAAGTCAAAGGAATCCATCATCCGGTTTTCAAGACAGATCATCCGTTTCTTACAGACCAAAAATGTAAAGGCGATCGTTATCGCCTGCAATACGGCGACGGCAATGGCCCTGGAAACAGTTCAGCAGGAATTTGACACACCGATCATTGGAGTGATTGTACCGGGTGCGAGGGCTGCGGTCCAGGAAACGAAGAATAAAAAGATCGGCGTGATCGGTACGGAAGGAACCATACGGAGCAATATGTATACCCGGGTGATCCGGGAGATAGAGCCGGAGGCAGAGGTGCTTGGGAAGGCATGTCCATTATTTGTGCCGTTAGTAGAGGAAGGCTTTGTAAAAAATTACAGTGCCGTTACCGAAGAAGTGATCGACATTTATCTGCGGGAGATGCGGGAGTCGGAGGTTGATACCATGATTCTCGGATGCACCCATTATCCGCTGCTTCGTTCAGCGATTATAAAATACATGGGAGACCGGGTACATATTGTGAACCCGGCTTATGAGGCGGCCATGGATCTGAAGAAGATTCTGAATGAACGGAATATGAACCATGAGTCCGGAGAGTATAACAAATATGAATTTTATGTCAGTGACGCGGCAGAGAAATTCAAGCAGTTTGCAAACTCAGTTCTTCCATATGATGTGAAGTATATTCATCAGATCAACATTGAAGAGTACTAGGAGAGTCTTTATGAAAAAGGATGTATTAATCAGTATTGCAGGCCTTCACTACGGGGCTTTTGAGGAGAAAGGGGAGAGTGAGCCCATTGAGGTTATCACTCCGGCGTCCTATTACCTGAAGAATGGAAAACATTATATTATCTATGACGAAGTGGTGGAGGGGATACCCGGAACAGTTAAGAATACGGTAAAGATTACCGGAGATACGCTGTTTGAGATCAGCAAGAGCGGTCTTGCCAATACCAGGATGGTGTTTGAGAAGGATAAGATTAATATGACCAATTACCAGACGCCCTTTGGGGATATGCTGGTAGGCATTCACACGAAGGAAATGAAGGTGGATGTGCAGGAAGATCAGATTGATGTAAATATATCCTATGTACTGGATGTGAATAACGAACCGCTGTCGGACTGTCAGATAAAGGTGAATGTGAGAAGTGTAAAATAGTGGATATAGTAAGTGATAACAAAAAGGAACATCGTCCGAGAACGATGTTCCTTTGCTGTTCTGGTGCTGTCAAATGTCTAAAAGATTATTTCTTCCGCAGTCTTGCAAAGAATCCTTTCTTTTTCTGCGGCGTCTCCAACGGTCCGCGGATTCCTTTTACGGCAGTGATATAGATGCCGCTTACGGTTGCCTTGACTTCCTTCTTCAAAGGAATCTGGTCGAAGATTGCTGCATCGCACATGAGAGTCATGATCTTTGGACCGATCTTGGCTTTTACAACCGGTACCTTGGAACGGCGCAGATACTTCGGTGTATTGTCGATGATGATCTGCGGAAGACCGGCTTCCTTGAGCTTCATCCTCTTCTTATCAATGATTAGCATACTGACCTGCTGGGCAGCGGCCTCAAGCTGAGCCTGATTGGCTTCCTGTTTCTGCTGCATTCTCTTTCCTAAAAAATACATAACAGCCAGTGCTATAATTAACACTACTAATATAACTAATAAAACTATCGTTAATGTACTCACGGGAATCCTCCTCAAAATGTATTCTGGTTCAGCAGGGTATCCGGAATTATACACCGCTAAACTGCTATATATTTTAACATCGTTTCTTTGTTAGTGCAAGTGATTTGGAAGATTAGGGGTTACTTTTCTTGGGGAAGCGATGTATAATGAAGCATTATCAGAGAAACTTGATTTTGGGGTGAATTTATGCTTGAACTTATGGTGGATGGCGTTCAGACTTCCTTCTGGTGGGTGATGAACCATCTGCTCATTATTAATATTATATTTTCCATATTGATTATTTTTTTTCAGAGACAGAATCCCACTACGGTATGGGCATGGCTCCTTGTGCTGTATTTTATACCGGTGCTGGGATTTGTGCTTTATCTTGTGCTGGGGCAGAATTTTCATAAGGACCGGATGTTCCGTATGAAGGAAATTGAAGGTGAGATGAAGTATGCGATCCGCAGGCAGGGAGAATCCATATATAAGAAAAAGCTGCGGTTAAGAGATCCGGAACAGGGCAGGTACAGGAATCTGATCTTATATAACCTGAATGAGGGAGAATCGGTACTGACAGACAACAACGATATTCAGATCTTTACCGATGGAAAAGAGAAGTTTAAAGCACTTCTGTGGGAGATGGATCATGCGAGGAACTATATCCATCTGCAGTATTATATTATTAAGAATGATGAACTCTGGAAAGAAATCGAAGAAGTTCTGATCCGCAAGGTGAAGCAGGGAGTGGAGGTCCGGGTATTATTCGACAGCATGGGATGCCGTACGATGCACAACCGGGATTGGGAGCGTCTGGAGACGGCAGGCATACAGGTGGCGGAATTCTTTCCGGCGGTCCTGGGAAGTCTTCAGCTTCGCGTGAATTATCGAAATCACCGTAAGATTGTGGTCATTGATGGCAGAGTGGGGTTTGTCGGAGGCTTTAATATCGGCCGTGAGTATCTTGGACGGGATAAAAAATTCGGCTACTGGAGAGATACGCACATCTGTATTCAGGGCTCGGCGGTGGTCTCTCTTGCAGTGCGCTTCATTCTGGATTGGAACTATGCGGCCAGGGAGAATCTGTTTCTGGATGACCGTCTGTTTGCCGTTCCGGAGTTTGAGCGGGTCGGCAGAGAGCCGGTACAGATTATATCCAGCGGCCCGGACTCCCGGAATCCGGTTATCCGGAACAATTATCTGCGTCTGATCCATATGGCAAAGAAAAGCGTCTATATACAGACGCCGTACTTTATACCGGACAGCGATATTCTGAATGCCCTTAAGATTGCGGCAAAGTCCGGCATTGATGTGAGGATCATGATTCCCTGCAAGCCGGATCACCCGTTTGTGTATTGGGCGACCTATTCCTACATGGGAGATATGATTGCTGCGGGGGCAAAATGCTATACCTATGACAAAGGATTTCTGCATTCTAAGTGTATGTGTGTGGACGGCCTTGCAACCTGCATGGGAACAGCGAATATGGATATCCGGAGCTTCGCGCTCAATTTTGAGGTAAATGCTACGATATACAGCGCCAAGACCACATCGAAGCTGGAGGAAGCTTTTCGGAAGGATATTGAAACAGCCACGCTGGTCACAAGAAAGAAGTACCAGAACAGAGGGCTTGTCATCCGTGTGAAGGAGCAGGTGTGCAGACTGCTGTCGCCGCTTCTGTAGAAATGGCCGATAGCCGGGCTGTTCGTGAAAATCCTGTGAAAAAGGTTTCTTTCATCGGAGGAGTGTGGTATACTGGGGGCGTTTGATAAAATGTTATCTGATAGATAGAAAATTTCCTGCAGAAAAGACAGCAGCAACAAGAATAAGAGGTGTATTATGAAAAGAAAAACAGCAGTACTATTGGTTGGCGCTTTGGCGGCATCTTTGTTTTTGACAGGGTGCTCCGGCAACAGTGCGTCCAATGAATATGTATCCGTAGGCGGATATAAGGAAGTAGAAGTAGAGGATATTGATGAGCCGGAGGAAGTCACGGACGAAGACGTAGACAGCTATATTGAGGCTGTGCTTACACAGTATGGAACCCAGGAAGAGATCAAAGACCGCGCTGTGGCAGACGGCGACACGGTGAACATTGATTTTGTGGGAAAGATGAACGGAGAGGCCTTTGACGGCGGAAGCAGTGAGGGCTATAATCTGGTAATCGGATCAGGCTCCTTTATTCCGGGCTTCGAGGACAGTATTATCGGTCACAGGCCAGAAGAAACCTTCGATTGGAATGGAAGCTTCCCGGAGGAATACAGCAACAATCCGGATTTTGCGGGCAAGGATGTGACATTTACGATTACTGTGAATTATATTTGTGGGGAGACCACGCTCCCAGAGCTTACCGATGAGTTTGTACAGACGGTTTCGGAAAAGTCTAAGACGGTAGAGGAATACCGGGAGGAGATTAAGAAACAGCTCGCTGAAAACAGCACGGTAGATTATGACACTACTCTTCAGCAGTCTGCATGGGAAGCAGTGCTTGAGAAGGCCGAGATTAAGGAATATCCGGAAGGCGAAGTGGAAAAGTACTCCCAGGAACTGATCGACCAGTACAAAGCGGCGGCAGAGGCCTATGGAGTAGAATACAGTGATTTTCTTCAGCAGTATTATGGGGTCAGCGAGGAAGATTTTGAAAAGCAGGTTCAGGACGCTGCAGAGCAGAGCATAAAGGAGAGACTTGTAGCCGAGGCGATTGCGGATAAGGAGAAGCTGTCTCCGAAAAATGACGATGAATGGCAGAAGGAGTACGAGGCTCTTGCGGAAGAATATGGCTATGAGGATGTAGATGCACTGATGGAGATTGCAGATGAAGATACTCTGAAGAGCATTATAATTATCAATCATGTCAAAGAATTTTTGGCAGAGCATGCAATTCAGGTGAAAGAGTAAAAGAGAACAGATCAAAAGGCAGGACGTTATAGAAGCGTCCTGCCTTTCTTTGTTCGAAAGCCGCCGACGACCTCACCGGTGGTAGTTACCGTAACGAAGACCTGAGAAGCATGGATGCGCAGATAGTCCATCAATTTCTGGTATTCATTTTTATCCAGAACAGATACCAGATCGTGGCGGGGTTCTTTGTGGTAGCCGCCGGTTAGCTGATAGACGGAAACACCGCAGTGCAGATTGTCCGTGATATACTGCTGAATCGGCTGCGGATCGCTGGTAATTACGCTGACGCGGTAGCGCAGCTGGAAATTAGCAAGATTACGGTCCAGACATACGCCGCCGATATAGGTGCCGAGGATGCTTAAGACTACGGTTTCTATATCATAGACAAACAGTGAGGTTAGGGAAGCAGTTACTCCTGCAAGAATCAGCCCTTTGCCCAGATCTATATGCAAATATTTATTTAAGATCTTCGCAACAATATCAAAGCCCCCTGCTGAAGCATTCCGGTTGAAGATGATGGTCTGCCCGTAGCTTATGATTAGCGAGTAACAGAGAATGTTTACTAACTGGTTCGTGCACAGAGGCGGCTGGTTGGGGAAAATGATTTCAAATATAAACAGATAAACGGACATTATGGCAGTGGTATAAATCGTTTTGGCGCCAAAGTCCCGGCCGATCAGCAGCACGCTCAATATCAGCAGAAGCGCGTTCATGATGAAAGTCAGGATGGAAATCCGCACGGGGATTATCTTTGACAGTACCAGTGAAAGACCGGACACATTTCCAATGACAAGGTTGCAGGATACCATAAAAAAATATACGCCGAAGGATATGATACCCATGGCAAGGGTGATAACGAGATAATCTGTGACGGTCTCTCTGACCGTGCTTTTGGATGGGAATGGTTTCGTCATGACGGCTGCTCCTTTGTGTGTGAATGAGTCTTTTGAAAGATTTTGTCAGAATTTGTTTTGCAGGAAAGACTTAATAAGATTATGGCATTTTATACTATAAAGGTCAAACTTTTTCAAAAAAATATTAAATTAGGGTTGACGAATATAAAACACGGGAATATAATAAAAACGCCGAAACACTTTCGCAAGTTGAAGTGTGAAAATATTCACGCTTCAACTTGCGAAAGTGAGGCGAGCAAAGAGGAGGTATGGAACAATGAAAAAGAAATTATTATCAGTTTTGATGGTAGCTGCACTTGCTATTTCCATGACAGCATGTGGAAGCAGCTCAGACAGTGAAGGTGAGAAGGAAGCAGAAGAGCAGACAGAAGAGGCGTCTGGCGACAGTTATACAATCGGTATCTGCCAGCTGGTTCAGCATGATGCGCTTGATGCGGCAACAGAAGGCTTTAAGGATGCGCTTACAGAGCTGTGCGGTGAAGACGGAGTAACCTTTGACGAGCAGAACGCACAGGGTGAGCATAATATGTGTGCAACCATTATCAATCAGTTCGTATCAGATGACGTAGATCTGATTCTGGCCAATGCGACAGATCCTTTGACAACAGCAGCAACAGCAACAGCAGACATCCCGATTATCGGAACCTCTGTTACAGATTATGCAACAGCTCTTCAGATTGAAGACTGGACAGGAGCAACAGGAATCAACGTATCAGGAACAAGCGACCTGGCTCCGATCGACGAGCAGGAAGCTATGTTAAAGGAACTGGTTCCGGATGCAAAGATGGTAGGTATTCTGTACTGCTCAGCTGAGCCGAATTCCAAATATCAGGCAGAGCTGTTTGAGGAAGCGCTTGAGGCAGACGGCATTGAATACAAAGAGTACACAGCAGCTGACTCTAATGAGATTCAGTCTGTAGCAACCAGCGCAGTTTCAGAAGTAGATGTTATCTATGTTCCAACTGACAATACAATGGCAGCTAACACAGAGATCGTTAAGAACGTATGCGTACCGGCAGGTATTCCGGTAATCGCCGGTGAGCAGGGAATCTGTACTGGATGCGGTATCGCTACACTGTCTATCAGCTACTATGATATTGGATACAAGGCTGGTGAGATGGCATACGACATTTTGGCAAACGGCGCTGATATTACAACAATGGATATCGAGTTTGCACCAGAAGTAACCAAGATGTACAACAAAGAGATCTGTGAAGAGCTTGGAATTACCGTACCGGATGATTATGTAGCAATCGAGACCGAGTAATTTGAAAGTAGAATCATCTATATAAGAAGAGAAGCGCCTGCCCCATTTTGGGGCAGGTAGTTTAAGTAGAAAGGAATTTAGAGAAATGATGGCTTATTTTGCGACACTGGATCCAATGACGCTGGTTCGTGCATTGCCCGGCAACGTGGCGCAGGGACTTATATGGGGGATTATGGCATTGGGTGTGTATATTACCTTCCGTATTCTGGATTTTCCGGATCTGACGGTGGACGGTACGCTGGCCACAGGAGGCGCGGTAGCGGTGATGATGATACAGGGAGGCATGCATCCGGCGCTTGTGCTTATCTTTGCTACTCTGGCGGGAATGCTGGCGGGAATTGTGACGGGACTTTTACATACAGCACTTGGAATTCCGGGAATTTTGGCGAGTATTCTGACCCAGATATCACTGTATTCTGTGAATCTTGGAATTATGGGAAAGGCAAATCAGAGTATCGGTATCGGTCAGAAAGGGCTGGTGGCTTCTTTGAGATTCGTGTCCGCTGATGACAGCTATCTGTTCTTCATTAAGCTGATTCTGATCTGCCTTGTTCTGGTTGCAATTGTATACTGGATGTTCGGAACCGAAATCGGTTCAGCAATCCGTGCAACCGGATGTAACGAGCAGATGGCACGTGCCCAGGGAATCAATACAAATTTCACAAAAGTAATTGCACTGATGATCTCCAATGGTCTGGTTGGTCTCTGCGGCGGTATTTATGCACAGTATCAGGGCTCAGCGGACGTCAACTCAGGACGTGGAGCGATCGTAATCGGTCTGGCGGCAGTCATTATCAGCGAAGTGATTTTCGGCAGGCTGTGTGCGGGCAGGAAGCTTGCCTTTGCGTACACACTTGCAGCCGTGTTTGTCGGGGCAATTCTCTATTACATAGCATACACACTTGTATTGTGGCTTAAGATGCCTTCCGATTACATGAAGCTGTTCTCAGCGATCGTTGTGGCAATCTTCCTTGCAATACCGTATCTGAAGGATAAACATTCTACGAAACGGAGGAGGGCTTAAGCTATGGCGTACATGTTAGAAATACAGAATCTTCATAAGACATTTAATAAAGGAACTATCAATGAGAAGGTGGCGTTAGATGGCGTGAATCTGCAGCTGAATCCTGGAGATTTTGTTACGATCATCGGAGGAAACGGCGCGGGCAAATCTACCACGCTGAACGCGATCGCGGGAGTGTGGCCGGTAGACCAGGGAAATATTATTGTAGACGGAGTGGACATCACAGACCTTCCTGAGCACAAGAGAGCGTCTTATCTGGGCCGTGTATTTCAGGATCCGATGACCGGAACCGCCGCTACCATGTCCATTGAAGAAAATATGGCAATCGCTGCAAGACGTGGCGCAAGACGGGGACTTGGCTGGGGAATCACGAAGAAAGAGCGGGAGTCCTACAAGGAGCAGCTAAAGGAGCTGGAGCTTGGCCTGGAAGAAAGACTCAGCAGCAAGGTTGGACTTCTGTCCGGCGGTCAGAGACAGGCGATCACCCTTCTTATGGCAGCGCTAAAAGAGCCAAAGCTCCTTCTGCTGGATGAGCACACGGCAGCCCTCGATCCAAAAACGGCAGCCAAGGTACTTGCTTTGTCCGACAAGATCATCGAAGAGCATCATCTGACGGCGATGATGGTAACCCACAATATGAAGGATGCCATTGCCCACGGCAACCGTCTGGTCATGATGCACGAGGGCAGGATTATCTATGACGTCAGCGGAGAAGAAAAGAAAAAACTGAAGGTATCAGACCTTCTGAAGAAATTTGAGGAGGCAAGCGGCGGCGAATTTGCCAATGACCGCATGATGCTTGCCAACTAACGAGGGGGAGCAATTTCCTTCCACTCACCGGGTTTTAGATTCTCATCCAGAGAGATGGAACCTGCGGAAATTCGTTTTAATGAAATGATACAGCACCGGACCGCCTTAAGCATACGGCGGATCTGGTGCTTTTTTCCTTCTGTTACGGTAATTTGGCCAAGGACCACCGGATGCTCCGGGCGGTTGTGACGGCTGGCGGCCTGTATTTCCGGATGCAGGGAGGGAAGAATTGCGCAGAGCGTCGTCGTGCCGGTGACCTGTACTTTGGCGGGGGCAGTAAGGGTATCTGCGCCTTTGAGAAGTACGCCCTGCTCTAACCGGGAAATATCTTCTTCGGACAGCGTTCCCATAGCGGCAAATTCATAAGTCTTCTCTTTCTGGTGTGAGGGATGGGTCATCTGCTGATTCCAGACGCCGTCGTCTGTGATGAAGAGAAGTCCTTCTGTGGCCCGGTCCAATCTGCCTACAGGGGACAGCCCGTCGTTATTCAGTTCTTTAAAATAATCCATAACGGTTGGATAGCGGTCATCCCTGCGGGCAGAGACACAGCCATAGGGTTTGTTGAACATATAGTAATGATACATGACAGATTTCCTCCAGTAGTCTATAAATCTATTATTTCCGAAAGCCGCGCATATGTCAAAGGGAAAAACGACAGCTATGCAGAATGGATAATATTTCGGAGAAATGATATACTGAAAACAGATAGCAGAAACCGGAGGATTGAAAGGGCAAGGAGGAAATGATATGTCACACCTGAAGAAATATTGTTTTGATGGAAGCAGAAAATTAAAACTGGACAGAATGCCGACAAACAGTAAGAAGGATGATGTAAAAAAGAAAGATATTATCCGAAAAACAGAAGAAAATCAAAGAGAGATATTCGCACTGCAGGATAAGCTGTATGCAGAAGGGAAAGAAGGACTTCTGATTGTGCTGCAGGCAAGAGACGCAGCGGGAAAGGACAGTACGATCCGGCATGTCATGGCCGGAGTAAATCCCCAGGGTGTGCAGGTGTACAGCTATAAGCAGCCGTCGAAGGAAGAACTGGCGCATGACTATCTGTGGCGCTGCAGTAATAATCTGCCAAGACGCGGTATGATGGCAATTTTTAACCGTTCTTATTATGAAGATGTGCTGGTGGTGCGTGTCCATGAATTGTATAAGACCTACAAAATGTCAGACCGGTGTCTGGATGGGGATACCTTTATCAAGAAACGTTATAGACAGATCCGTCATTTTGAAGAGTATCTGTACGATAACAGTTATCGTATCGTAAAAATCTTTCTGAACGTATCGGCGGACAAGCAGAAGGAGCGTTTTCTGGAACGATTGGATCTGCCGGAAAAGAATTGGAAATTTTCGGAGAGCGACATTCCGGAGCGGGCTCTGTGGGATGAATATGATCGGGCATATGAGGATGCAGTGAATGAAACGGCAACGCCGGAGAGTCCCTGGTATGTGATTCCGGCGGACCAGAAGTGGTACAGCCGTTATCTGGTATCGGAGGCCATTCTGGATGCGCTGAAAAGGATTGATCCCCAGTATCCGAAGCTGTCAGAGGCAGAGGCTGAAAAAATTCCGGGTTTCAGAAAGAAGCTGATGGGGGAACAGGCCGAGGATTAGAGATTATTTCTTTACTTGTCGAAATAGGTATGCTAAAATGTTATTGATAATTTGTATTGCTTATTAAAGATGAATGATAATGCAGGATAGTAGTCATCTGACAGGAAAGTGGAGATTCGGGGCATGAGTTGTATCATTATTGGAATAGCCGGGGGATCTGGCTCGGGAAAGTCGACGTTTACAAACAGGCTGCGTGATTTGTACGGGGATAAAGTTACCGTAATCTATCACGATAATTATTATCGGAGAAATGACCATCTGTCGTTGGAAGAGCGCAGGAAGATCAATTATGATCATCCGGATTCACTGGATACGGACATGCTGATTGAACATTTGAAGATGCTGAAAAGAGGAGAGACTGTTTGCGGTCCGGTGTACGACTATACTGTACATAACCGTAAAGAGGAAACCATAGAGATTCAGCCGAACAGAATTATTCTTCTGGAAGGGATTATGGTACTTCAGGATCCGAGACTTCGGAACCTGCTGGATATTAAGATTTACGTAGAGGCAGATGCGGATGAGCGTATCCTCAGGAGGCTTACGCGGGATGTGAAAGAGCGAGGACGTGATCTGGACGGTGTAATAAGCCAGTATCTTAACAGTGTGAAGCCCATGCATTACATCTATGTGGAGCCCACAAGAGCTACTGCGGATATTGTTATCAACAGCGGTAAGAATGAAGTTGCATTTGATCTTGTCAAGACGAAGATCGATTGTTTATTGCAGGAAGAATAAATATAATATGGGGAGTAGAGATGAAAGAGCTGTCTTTACTCTCTTTTATTCTATATGAATTTAGCAGGAGGGAATGTATATGTTATTTGTAAATTATCCGAAATGTTCTACATGTAAGAAGGCGGAAAAATGGCTGAAGGACCACGGCGTGGATTATGAGAGCCGGCATATCAAAGAAGAGAATCCGACGGAGGAAGAACTGCGCAGATGGATTGCGGCCAGTGGACTTCCGGTGAAGAGATTTTTCAACACCAGCGGAATGCTTTACAGAGAGATGGGATTGAAGGACAGACTGGCAGATATGTCTGAGGATGAGCAGATTGCGCTTCTTGCAACGGATGGAATGCTGGTAAAGAGGCCGCTGCTTGTAACAGAAGACAGTGTGAAGGTAGGCTTCAAAGAAGCAGAGTGGAGCACATTACTGTAAGGTGCTTAGGGTTATATAATAGAGCTTTGGCAAAATGCTTCACGGCGGGAAAGAACCGCTGTGAGGCATTTTTTTGTGCATAATTCCTGATTTTGCATAAAAAGAATGCAAATAGTTGGACTTCTGTTACAAATTTGCCATTGCTATAATTGAAACATAAAAGTGAGAAAGGGGGAATTCAGGTGATAGCAGATATGCTGAAGATGGAAAACATTCGTATCATGGAAGAAGTGAATGATTGGCAGGATGCAATTCATATCAGTTTGGAGCCACTGTTACAGGGCGGCTACATTACTGAAAACTATGAAAAAGCAATCCTGGAATGTACAGAGAAGTATGGACCTTACTATGTGCTGGCTGAAGATTTTGCATTGATACATGGAAGACCGGAAGACGGTGTACTGGAAAAACAGCTTGCCATTACATTGCTGAGAAAACCGGTTATTTTTGAAGGAAGCAGCTTCCCGGTCAGGGTACTGATCGCACTTGGAGCGAGTGATTCCAATTCTCATCTGGATACGATGAAGGTGCTCTCATCTATTTTTATGGATGAAGCAAAGGTCGGTGAACTGGTAAATGCTGAGGAACCGCAACAGATTTATGAACTTCTGATCACTTCAGAGGAAAATTTGTAAAAGGAGGAAGAGAAAATGGTAAAAATTTTAGCAGTATGCGGCAATGGTCTTGGAAGTAGTTTTGCTTGTCAGATGACTACAGAGGCTGTTATGAAGGAAATGGGCGTTGAGGTGAAAATGGATCATATCGATCTTTCCAGCGTAGCCGGACAGAAGGCAGATATTATTATCTCAGGAAAAAACTTTGAGACTCAGTTTTCACATCTTACACTGGATTGTCCGGTTGTGTTCCTTGAGAGACTGGTTGACAAGAATGAGATCAGAGAAAAACTCACACCAGTGCTGAAGGAAATCGGGGCAATCTAACATTTAGGAAAAGAGAAAAAGAGAAAGAGGAAAGAGAATTATGGCTGTATTAAATTTTATTATCAATAATATCTTGACGCAGGCTCCGATCATTATTGGATTAATTGCGTTGTTAGGTCTGGTACTTCAGAAAAAACCGGCTGGAACAGTTATTTCAGGTACGGTAAAGACAATCCTTGGATTCATGGTATTGTCTGCAGGTTCATCCGTAATGCAGGGCTCCCTGTCTTACTTCGGAGAGATCTTCAATCAGGGATTTGGATTAAATGGTATGAACAGCGTTGTTGCTTCCATTGAGGCGATCAATGGTCAGGCAATGGGTGAGCTTGGACTTGGCGGAGAAATCGCTATTTCACTGGCAGGTATCTTCGTTGTCAACATTATCCTGGCACGTGTTACACCATTCAAATACATCTTCCTTACAGGCCAGGCACTGTTATGGGAATCTACCCTTTGCGTAGTATTTGCATGGTTTGTAGGTTTAAGAGGCGTTCCGCTTATTCTTGTTTCAAGTATTGTCGGCGGTGCTTTCGCTACATTGATGCCAGCATTTGCACAGCCGGTTGTTCGTAAGATTACAGGCGGAGACGACATTGCACTTGGACATTTCTGTACATTTGGTTACATGTTCACAGCACTGATCGCAAAGCTTGTTGGTGATGATTCCAAGTCCTGTGAAGAATTAAAGCTTCCAAAGAGCGTTGAGTTCCTTCAGGATACATACCTTTCTGTAATGGTTGTAATGGTTCCGTTCTATCTGATCGTTGCAGCAGTTGCAGGCCCGAAAGCCAGCGCAGATTTCTGCGGAGACACAAACTTCATGGTATACGCATTCCTTCAGGCAATGCAGTTCGTTGTAGGTCTGTATGTACTGTTAGCAGGTGTACGTCTGCTGTTAGCTGAGATCGTACCTGCATTCCAGGGTATTTCCCAGAAACTGGTTCCAAACGCAAAGCCGGCACTGGACTGCCCGGTACTGTTCCCATATGCACCAAATTCAGTAATCATGGGATTCATTTTTACAACCGTTGGTTCCCTGATCGGTATGGGACTTACAGCAATTCCTGCACTTGGAGTTCCGCTTGTTATTCCTGGAGTTATGAGTAACTTCTTCGCTGGTGGTACAGCAGGTATCTTCGCGAACAAGGTCGGCGGACGCCGTGGTGTTGTGATTGGATGTATCGCACATGGTATCTTTATTATGCTGCTTCCTGCATTCCTTTCACCAATGCTTGCACAGATCGGATTCCAGAACATCACATGTACAGACGTTGATACTGTAGTAACTGGATTCTTCTTCATGATCATTAAGGGTATTACAGGAATCTTTTAAGTAAGACTTTTCTATAAGAGTGAAACCAGGGGAAACGGAGGTAAACAATCGTGTTTCTATTTGGAAAGAAAAAAGACAAGAAGGCTGAGAAAGCTGAGACGCCAGTTGTCAATAAGGATGAGCTTATCAGCAAAGCAGAAGCAAAGGTTTCTGAACTTGAGGGAACAGAAGGGGATGCCCGCGTAGAGCTTCTGAATGAAATCGGTTCCCTTTACTTTCAGGCAGAAGAGCTTGACAAGGCAATTGAGTATTATGAAGAGAGCCTTGGCTTAAAGAAGGTAATGGGTAAATCATACACAGATCTGATGTCTTTGTATAATAAAAAGCGTCAGCAGGCTGCAGAGGCCAAGAATGACGAAGAGCTGAATTATTACCTGGCAAAGGTTCAGGAAATGATGCAGATATCTAAGGATATGCTTCGTGGAAAAATGTAATTTTAACAGAAAGTGAAGGTGGAGAATTATGTATAAAAACTTAATTGACATGTTTAAAGAAAATGAAGGAAAAGGTGCTGTTGGCGCATTTAATGTACACTGCTTTGAGATGGTTCCTGCAATGGTCAAGGCTGCAGAGGAACTGAATGTTCCGATCATCCTTCAGACATCACTGGGAACTGCAGAGTACATTGGATTTGAGCCATTGATTGCAGCAGTAAAGGCTCTCGCAGAGAAATCTTCTGTGAATGTTGCCCTGCATATGGATCACTGCAAGAGTGTTGAGGCTCTGAAGAAAGCAATCGACCTTGGATATTCTTCTGTTATGTATGACGGTTCTTCCCTTCCAATCGAAGAGAATATCAAGAATACAAAAGAAGTTGTAGCCTACGCACATGCACATGGCGTATCTGTAGAAGGTGAAGTTGGTTCTATCGGCGGAGCAGAAGATGGTGTGGTTGTAGACAAGGATGCTGCAATGTACACTAAGCCAGAGGATGCATTACATTTTGCTTCCGAGACAGGCGTTGACGCACTGGCAGTTTCTATCGGAACCACACATGGCCAGTATAAGTCAAAAGCTAAGATCAACTATGAGCTGCTGGAAGAACTGAAAGCAAAGCTTGGAGATACCGGATTGGTTCTTCACGGCGGTACAGGCGTATCTGACGAGGATATGAGAAGATGTGTAAGAGAAGGTATGAAAAAGATCAATGTTGGAACAGAGCTGAACAAATCCTACATTGAAGTAGTAAGCAAGACCTTTACAGCAGATGATGTTACGCCGCTTACTTCTCTGAGAAAGCTGCTTGGACCTGCAAATGACCGTATCAAAGAGATCGTAACCGACAAGGCAACTTTATTCAAAATTGATTAATTTATCCGGCCAATAAGCCTGGCGGCAGGGTGCCTGCCGCTGAAAGCAAGAAATGTCGGGCAGATATTCCGAACAGAAATATCTGCCCGATATATGTATATCCATAGAAAAATACCTTAGTATCAAAGGAGATGGAAGTGGTATGAAAAAAAGTTTGATTTTGCTGGCTGGCTATCCGGCGACGGGAAAAAGCTATATGTGCAGCCAGATACTAAGTAAATATCCGCAAATTGTAACCGTCAATCAGGATGAATATAAGGAACGAAAATGGGATGAGTTCGGTTTTGACAATATGGAGGAGAAGACCAGACTTGAGATGTTGGCCTGGGATGAGTATTATGCCGCATTGGATGAAAATATGAATGCTGGAAAATCCATTATCTCCGATTACCCATTCAGTGAGAAACAGAGAGGAAGACTAAAGGATCTGTCTCAGAAATATGGATATGAGGTGATTACAATCCGTCTGCTTGGTGATATTGATACCCTGTATGAGAGATCAAAAAAGAGAGATTTGAATCCGTCCAGACATCTGGGGCATATGGTAAGCCGCTATCACAAGGGGGATACCATGGAAGACCGTTCACAGGCAGACTGTCTGGTGACTTATGATATATTTGTAGACAGATGCCTGCATAAAGGGTATGATAAATTCCAGCTGGGGCATCTGATTGATGTGGATGCCACCGATTTTGCCAAGATTGATTATGATGGCATTATTGCAAAAGTGGGCTCTGTGTGTTCAGAGTAATTGAAAGGAAAGAATTATGGGAATCGTATGCATCGGACAATCGGCATATGACATCACTGTGCCAATTCAGGAACCTGTCGTTGATAATCGGAAATACCGCATTCATACGGAAATGCAGTGTGGAGGAGGTCCCGCACTAAATTCTGCATGTCTGTGTGCACTATGGGGAGCACCGGTTCAGCTTGTCAGCAGAATCGGGAAAGATCCCTATGGAATGAAACTGAGAGACATTCTGGGGAAATATGGTGTCCAGACGGATTATCTGATTCCGGATGAAGAAATTATAACGCCGTACAGCTACATTTTTGTAAATACAGAGACCGGAAACCGGACAATCTTTAACAGACCGGCGGTATTTTCAGACATCACATATGCGGAGGAAGGGCTAAATCCGGATGTAATTCTTAGTGATGGACATGAAGATAAGATCAGTGTGGAACTGATTCGGAAATATCCGAAGGCTGTGTCTGTGATTGACGCCGGGACCTGTCGTGAGACTACGATGAATGTTGCAAAGTATGTGGACTATCTGGTCTGTTCGGAGGATTTTGCAAGGCAATACACCGGAGAGGCGATCAATCTGGAGGATTGGGAGTCCTGCAAAAAAATCTTTCGAAAGGTAAAGGAGATTAACCGTAAAACAGCAGTAATCACTCTGGGAGATAAAGGCCTTCTCTATGAAGAAGAAGGTAATCTGAAAAGGCTTCCGGCCTATAAGGTAAAAGCAGTAGATACAACAGGAGCGGGAGATATTTTTCACGGGGCCTTTGCCTATGGCCTGTATCAAAAACTGCCGCTGCCTGAGAACCTGAAACAGAGCTCGGCCGCATCTGCAGTATCCGTACAGACCCTGGGCGGTCAGATATCCATTCCAGAATTGAAGACAGTACAACAGCAAATGTCCCCCTAGAGCATGGCTCCAAGGGGACATTTGCTGTTGTCATAGAAGTTCTTATGACATCATTTATACTAAGTTATCAATAAATGCTGCAGAATAGAAATTACTTCGAGAGCATTTGTGCATTTGAAAAGCTGTTCGATACTGTCTGTATCGCTGATAAGCTTGAGAATATCCTGAAGTATTTTTAAATGCTTTTCCTGATCTTCTGCCGCGAGAATGATTACGAGTTTGGCCTCCCGAAATTCGGAAAACTTAATCGGAGTATGGAAAATTCCCATGGAAATATCCAGACAGTTGACGCCATCCTCCGGCTTGGCATGCGCCAGTATAACATCGTCCGTCAAAAACATATACGGACCATAGTAGTGCAGCTGTGAAATAATGGTTTCCAGATACTGCTTTTCAATGCTGGAATTGTCTATTAGACATTTGCCGGTAATGCGGATGCTCTGCTGCCAGTGGCAGTCTTTTGAACTGATGTAGATGCGGGAAGTATCCAGTATGCTCAGCAGGTCATATTCCTCTGAGGTGTCTGGCTGCAGATCCTGCTCACTGTTCTGTATGTAGGCAGTCAGATCCTGAAGCAGCGCATCGTGGTCTTCCGGCCGGATATAAGGCTTAACGACCTGGAAGATCTGCTCCCGCTGAAGAGCAACCGTTCTGGGAGCAACCAATCTGTGTGACAGAATGGATTTCCGGTCAAATTCTGTGAGAACCGGATGAACTGTTATGGAGGGAACAACGCTGCTGATTTTTACAGTAGAAATGATCAGGTCGCAGATGTCCTGCGCATTGATCAGCCCAATAGCGGCTACAACGTCTACAATTTTGGCAAAAGGAAGGAGCTTCTGTACCTCGCGTTTAATCATGTTTCCGGTGGAAATCCCATTGACACAGACAATTAGGATGCGAAGCTGATCGCTTTTGGAGTCCGCAATCTTTAAAAATCCTCCGAAATGCAGGGTGAGATAGGCAATCTCGCTGTCCGGAATTGGGAAGCCAATCTGCTGCTCCAAGCGTTTGGCGGCAGTTTTGGTAATCGCAAATAAATCCGGATATTCCTTAATTACGTCATCACCTAAAATATTTCCAATCTGAATACCAAACCGATAGCGGTATAACGAGGTGTTCAGATGGATAAAAAGGGCGCGTTCCAGTTCCCTTGGGTTATCGAATATCACACAGGCGGTCTTCTCAAATTCAGAAATCAGCGCTGTGGTCAGATCATATACATCATTTTTAGATTTGCTCTCAAAAAACTCGTCCGGCACCAGATTCACACGGGAGCCAAGAAGATGCAGCGACAGATAAAGCTGTTCTTCCGGGTTCAGATCCGGAAAATATTTTTTTGACAGAGCATATTCGTGAGTCTTTTCGATTTCGGCCTGTTTGAGCCCTGTAAACGCAATCGGCCGGCGGTGCTGATACAGCAGAGGAAGCAGGGTAGCTATTGACGGAAGTACTCCTTCCACATAATTAATTCCAAGCTCCGCTTCGATCTGATTCAGCTTCTCAAGATATTCCTTGATCTGCTCCGGGTGGTAAAATTTGATGATGCCACTGTTAAAAAGACCGGAGAGCTCGTTAAAATAGAGCATGAAAAGTGCGCGGATACGCACAACATCCCCGTTGATACTGTATCCCTGTTTTGGCTGATAGTCCAGTTGCAGATCGTATTGTTCCAGCAGCCTGGAGACCTCTTTTAGGTCGGTAAAAATCGTGTTGCGGCTTACCTCCAGACATTCCATCAGCTGTTCCAGATAAATCAGCTCCGGTGCGTAAATTACGTAGCAAATAATAATCTTGGCACGCTCTTCGGGGGAAAATGTATAAATTGGCTGTTTTGTATCCTGGCTTAGCAGAGCCTGGATCTGCTCTCTTTCTCGATGCGATAAAAACAGCCCTTTTCCGTGGACAACTTCCAACTTGGGAAGCTGTGCCTGTTCTAACCAAATATTGAGTTTTTCAATATCGTAATAAACCGTCCGGCGAGAAACCTTGAGTGCCTCGGCGATACGGTTGATTGAGATATAATCGGATTGTGTCAGCAGGACATTCAGCATTTGTTTGCACCGTGCATTGATGTAAATTAATGCCATAAAATTCCCTTCCTTCTGTTGAAAGTATATAAAATATGTATCCTTTGCCCTTTAATTATAGATTTTTTTGCATATATTTACAACGACGGGACAACCCAGATTGTTGCATGAGATTTGTGCAAAGAAAATAAAATGACAAAGAAAGTTGTCATTTTTGTATTGACAAAGAAAGTTGTCAATGGTATATTGATTTTGACAAGAAAAGTTGTCAAATAGTAAAAAGGACGTCTGAAAAACAAAAGAGCAGGAGATGATAAGTTGGCTTTATTAAACCATTTAAAGGAATACCGGTCCAGATTGGGAATCAACCAGACGGAGCTCGGGAAGCTGGCAGGTGTGTCAAGACAGACCATCAGCCTGATTGAAAGAGGAGATTATTCACCGTCAGTGACATTGGCGCTGAAGCTTGCGAAGATCTGCCAGGTGACGGTAGAGGACATATTTGAGTACGAGGAGGAAGAAGCATGAAGACAAAGAAGATGAACTCATATAAAAAATTAGGATTTATAATGTTGGTATCGGCGGTCGCCGGAGGGATTTTGGGAATGATCGGCGCTATTGCCATAGGATTTGGAGGAAAAAGTATTGAGCATGGCATGGCAGTGATGCTGACACAGCTTCAGCAGATTATGCTCCCGATTATGGTGGGACTCACGGTTATTTCCGTTGTCTATGGAGAGTGGAATCTGCGAAAAGAAAGAGAACTCTGTCAGAGAGTGCGTGAGACAGAGGATGAGGAATGTGACAGGTGGGAGTACCTGGAAGAAAAGAACGGCGCCTGGGGAATGATCGCCAATGTCTTATCGCAGGTGCTGTGTATCCTGGTGCTGTCTCTGGGATACTCTGCCAAGTATATCGGGGAAGGAAATCATAAAGGATTTCTGGCTGTCTGCATCGTGTTTCTGGTATGCTTTGGTTATGACGGCTTCTGGCAGATGCGGTATATCAGAACCGTGCAGAAGGCTTACCCGGAGAAGAAGGGGGATCCGGCATCAAGAAAGTTTTACCAGGAATGGCTGAACAGCTGTGATGAGGCAGAGCGGGAAATGATCTATCAGAGTGCGTATAAATCATATATAAGAATTAATAAATGTATTCCGATATTGCTGGTAGTAGCTATGCTGGGGCATCTGTATTTCAACACGGGACTCATGGCAATTATTATGGTATCCGTAATCTGGCTGATTGTAATGGTTTCCTATCTGAGATCATGTGTGAAAATGAAAGGTGCAAGGCTTCGGGAATGATTTGCTTAGAATATTGCGAAAAGCAATGAAGAACATAATACATTTGAGAGAGGGGCTGGGGATTTTGCTTGAGCTTGGTGAGGTTGAATTTTATTCTGGCAGCAGGGAGGAATTACTGCCGGGATTTACGGCAGATTTTCCGCATATTGTAGGCCGGTGCCGGTTTGGCGAACAAAAAAGGCGTTCTACATCCTGGCACTGGCATAAAGCAGTAGAGTTATTTTATGTGACAGAAGGGGTTCTGGAATATAATACGCCAAATGGGAAATGGATGTTCCCTGCGGGATCCGGCGGTATGGTGAACTCGAATGTGCTGCATATGACAAGACTTCCGGAAATGGCAAAGCACAATGTACATCTGCTTCATATTTTTGATGCCTCTTTTATTGGCGGAGCCCAGGGCGGACGGATAGAACAGAAGTATGTTCTTCCGCTTGTTACATCCCGGAATCTGGAATTGGCGGCATTATATCCGGATCATTCGGCTCACAGGGAAATCCTAAATAGGATGGCAGAGTCCTTCCGTTTATCTGAAGATGATCCGGGATATGAAATAAAACTGAGGGAAGTGTTATCTGATATATGGTTTCAGATCTTTTCTATTTCACAGTCGGTGATAGAGGCCAGGCAGGGGTCGGATAGGAGGAATGATAAGATAAAATCCATGATGGCGTATGTTCATGAGCATTATGCAGAAAAAATCCAGGTTTCTGAGCTTGCAGCCGCCGCATTTACCAGTGAAAGAGAATGCTTTCGGCTGTTTCGGGAGTGTCTGCATATGACGCCTGTAGAATATATTACCGGCTACCGGCTGCAGATGGCGCGCCACATGCTGGCAAACAGCAGCGAGACGGTGACCTATATCAGCCAGGCCTGCTGTCTTGGAAGCAGCAGTTATTTTGGGAAGCTGTTTCGAGAGGATGCCGGATGCAGTCCCCTGGAATATCGAAGAAAATGGCAGGATAATGATATATAGTGGCAGAAACAGAATAGAGAATATTATTTAATTTCATTATAATAATTGCAGGTAACAGATGACAGGAAAACGGCCGTTCCTACATGATAGTCATAATAGAATGGAATCTGAAAGGAGTTTTATGATGATGAAATTAAATATTATAAACATGGAAAGTTTTTTGAAAACGGTTAATCAGTGTGTGGGCGCGGTTTATCTGGTGTCTCAGGGCGGACAGAAAAGAGACATCAATGAGTCATATAGAATTCAGGCGGAGCTGTTGGAAAAATTTGAAAAGAACCATCGGTTTCTTCCGATTACCGTAGAAGTTTCCAACCCAAAAGATTATATGAATATTGTATGTCATTATGTTGCAGCCTGCTAAATATAAAAGAGTAACATTTTAAAAGTGCATACTGTCTGGAATCCCTGCATAGATTGTAAAAACAAACTATGCAGGGGTTTTTGTATGAAGGATTATATTGAAGAAAGAGCAGTAGAAATCGCATATTATATTATTGAGCATAAGGCGACAGTAAGGCAGACTGCGAAAGCGTTTGGAGTCAGCAAAAGTACCATACATAAGGATGTTACAGATCGGCTGCTGGTGATTAATCCGGCTCTGGCAGCAGAGGCGCGCAAAGTATTGGATGTAAATAAATCCGAGCGTCATATACGGGGTGGACTGGCTACCAGAGAAAAGTATCTCCACAGAGAGCAGCAATCATAAGTGGCAGTAATGAAGAAGATTATAAAAAACAGATATATTCATTATAATAAATAATAATTTAATTATAATTGAAAAAAATCATTATAATGTTTGACTTTGATAAGGTGAAATGATATACTATTTCTAAATTTTTAACAATCTTTTAATCGGCTAAAAAAATAAAGTTATTTAGAGAATTGAATCCAAGGAAGGACGTCGCATTATTAGATAGTGCGGCGATTCTTTTATAAAAGGATATTATCGGGAATGTCACATTTGATGAGAAAGTACTGTCTATTCACCTGGCGCCAATTTATAGACTGCCGGCTCGGAGAAATGTTGATATTATACATGGGATGAATTTTCAAAGACAGTTCACAGGATTGTGAGAAGGAAAAAGGAGGACAACGATGAAAAAGAAACTACTTGCTTTATTACTTGCAGCATCCATGTGCGTATCGCTCAGCGCGTGCGGAGGTGGATCAGGTGACGGCGGAGATGACACTGCATACAGAGACGAACTGAATATTGCAGTTGATGTAGATGCTGAGACTTATAATCCAATTTTAACAAGTAACTCAACTGGAAGCCGTGTGGGTGAACTGATTTTTAACGGTCTGATCAGATTGGATGAAGAGCTGGTTGTACAGCCGGCGCTGGCAGAGAGCTGGGATATTTCGGAAGATGGATTAACCTATACATTCCATCTTCGCTCCGGTGTGAAATTCCATGATGGTTCTGATTTTACTTCTGCGGATGTAAAGTATACTTTTGACGAGATCATGGATGAGGAGAATAACGCGCCTTATCGTTCCCGCTATAGTTCCATTACCAATATTGAATGTCCGGATGATGAGACCGTTGTGTTTACTCTGAATACGACAAATTCATCTATGCTGGCATATATGTATCTGGGAATCATTCCGGAAGGGGCAATGGATGATGCGGCAGCGTTTGGAACGGCTCCGATTGGAACCGGCCCATATAAAGTGGAAAGCTATACGCTGAACAGTGAGACGGTGCTGACGGCAAACGAAGATTACTGGGAAGGAACTCCTGGCACAGAGACGATTAACGTATATGTTATCAATGACAATTCTACAAGACTTGCCTCTCTGGAATCCGGCGATGTTGATTTCGTAAGCTCTCCGCTTACTGCTTCTGACCTGGAACTGGTAGAGGATAATGAAGATCTGACGATGGATATTGTTCCGGGACTTGGCTTTACTTATCTTGGCTTTAATGTGGAAGATCCGATTATCGGAGATCTTGCCGTTCGTCAGGCGATTGCTTATATGACGGACAAGCAGAACATCTCTGATGTTATCTATAATGGAGTAGATACTCCGGGAAAAACACCGCTTCTTTCTTCCTCATGGGCATATGACGATTCTCTGACCGATTATGAGTACAGCAAGGAAAAAGCTGAGGCGGTATTGGATGAAGCCGGCTGGGTTGATTCTGACGGCGACGGAATCCGTGACAAGGACGGAGTAAAGCTTGCATTTACCGTATCTACACATACTGATGACACCAGCCGTTTCCAGGTAGTGGAATACCTTCAGAACCAGCTTAAGGAAATCGGAATGGATGTGGATGTATCCGTAACAGAGTGGGCGTCCTTCTCTGATGCAATGATACAGCATAACCTTCAGGTATGGGTTGCAGGATGGCTGAACCAGACAGATCCGGATCGTATGTATGATATGTTCTATACCGGCGGAGCAAATAACTTCGGATGCTACAGTGATGCGGATGTAGATGCGGCGCTGGATGCAGGAAGAATTTCTACGGTTCAGGATGAGAGAGCTGAAAATTACCAGTTTGTTGCACAGACAGTAACTGATAAGGTATGGTATGCAACATTGGTAGAGCAGGCATTTGTATCGATCTATAATAGCAAGATGGAAGGATACACGGTTTATCCGTCCGGAAGTATTTATACCTTATGGCAGGCTAAGATTGCAGAGTAACGGATTGTTGTAACCGGGGGAGGGAAATGCTCTCCCCTATCATTATTTGTGAAGGAGAAAATATGCGAATTAAGTATATATTAAAGCGTCTCCTATATGTTATTCCTACCGCGTTTGGAGTTCTTGTTATTATTTTCATTCTGCTTCGTTCCATGCCGGGGGACTTTGCGACGGCATTACTAGGACCGGATGCGTCGGCGGCAGATATTGAACGTGTGCGGGAGCAATACGGACTAAATCAAAGTATTTTTGTACAGTTTATCAGCTACGTAAAGCAGTTATTGACGCTGAATTTTGGAGACTCAGTTATTTATAAGATCCCGGTTATCGATATGATAAAGACGGCATTTCCTGCGACCCTGGAGCTTTCGGTCATGGGAATGATATGGGCTTTGCTGATCGCTGTTCCTCTGGGGATACTTTCTGCTGTCAGGCAGAATAGCTGGCTTGATAATGGAAGCATGGTATTTGCACAGATTGGAATCTCCATGCCGGTGTTCTGGATGGGGCTTCTGATGATACTGCTGTTTTCTGTGAAGTTAAACTGGCTGCCGTCCTTTGGACGGGGTGACCCTCTTATCTCAGCGCTGATCAAGGGATTTACCACCGGGAATTTCCATAGCTTTTCAAAGAGCTTCCGCAAAATCCTGATGCCCTCCTTTGCACTGGGGATCATGGGATCGGCGATGATATCCCGTATGATCCGTTCGACCATGCTGGAAGTTCTGGATATGGACTACATAAGAACGGCAAGAGCGAAGGGAACGAAGGAATTCAAGGTAGTTATGAGACATGCACTGCGCAATGCGCTGCCTCCAATCGTTACGATTGTAGCTCTGCAGTTTGGAGCGCTGCTTGGGGGCTCCATCGTTACGGAGACCGTGTTTTCCTGGCCGGGAATCGGACAGATTATCGTGACGGCAATCCTGAACCGGGATTATCCGGTGGTGCAGGCGGCGGTATTTCTGATCGCGATTATGTTTGTCATTATTAATCTGATTGTGGATCTTCTCTACGTAGTAATCAATCCGAAGATAAATGAGGGATAACCATGAATATACGAAAAAATAAAACATTTCAGAAAGCGATTCATAATAAATCCATTGTGATTGGGTCAGTTATGGTTTTGATCGTAATATTTATTGCCATCTTTGCCCCAATTCTGACGCCCTATGATCTGGATGCCATGGATATGGGGAATGCACTTCAAACCCCGGATTCAGCCCATTTATTTGGAACGGATCAATATGGAAGAGACCTGATGACGAGAATCTTTTTCGGAACACGTATTTCACTGCTGGTAGGCTTTGTCTCCGTATTTTTCTCTATGATCATCGGAGTAACGGTAGGGCTTCTTGCAGGATATTACGGCGGTTGGGTAGACAATCTGATCGGAAGAATCATTGACGTGTTCCTGTCATTCCCGGTTCTGCTCCTTTCGATTGCGCTGGTAGCAGTTATGGGCGGCGGAACGGTGAGCGTAATCGTCTCGCTGTGTCTGGTATCCTGGACACAGTATGCACGTGTTGTTCGGTCAAGTGTGCTGGTCATACGGGAAGAGGAATATGTGCTGGCGGCAAAGACCTTTGGAGCAAGCAACATGAGAATTATCTTTAAATATATTATGCCCAATGCACTGGCGCCGATCATTGTAGTAGCAACACTTGGAATTGGTACGGCAATTGTATCGGAGGCAACGCTGTCTTTTATGGGATTGGGCGTTCAGCCTCCAACACCAAGCTGGGGATATGCGCTGTCCTTCGGCCTTCGCTATATGAGAACAGCATCACACATGGCGACCATTCCGGGACTGGCCATCATGTTTACCGTGCTTGGATTCAATTTGCTTGGAAATGGTATCCGGGATGTTACGGATCCAAGAATGGTTAATTAATTCAGAAAGGATGTAGATAAAATGAGTACAACATATTCATATGAAGAACTGGATGTTTGCTATCTTGCAAATGGAACGAAGTATTCGATCCCGATCCACAAATTTGAAGGGCCGGGAAGTGATAAGGTGGTAGGCGTAGGCGCTGCCATTCACGGAGATGAGATCATCGGAGTGGAGATTGCAAGAAGAGTTGTTGAATTTCTGAAAACACAGGAAGTTCACGGAACGATCAAGATCTGCAGCGTTGCCCACAGCCTGTCTTTTGAACAGGTGGACAGAAATAGTCCGATTGACGGACTGAATTTAAACCGGGTATTCCCGGGATCAGAAGACGGATTTTTGACAGAGCGCATTGCGAATGTATATCTGGAAAAATTTGTCGGAACACTGGACGCCTATCTGGATGTTCACTCAGGCGGAAGAGAGCCGATCGTGGAATACTGCTACATTTTGAATGATGAGGCAATGTCAAGGGCCTTTGGCTCCAAGATTCTCTACAGACCAACCGATGACTATCCGGGTAATGTCAATAACTTTGCAAAGGAGAAGGGCGTTCGGAGCATGGTTGCGGAAATCGGCGGCCTGGCAGTCAGAGAAAGGGATGTACAGCGCGGTGTGGACGGCGTGCTGAGTGTGCTGCGCCATGAAGGTGTGATTGACGGCGAAGAGATTAAGCGCGATGATCAGGTCGTATGCGATTATATCGCCCACATTGATCCCCATGAGGGCGGTCTGATGGTTCCGGGACTTGATATTTCCAAGCTGGGTGAAATCGTAGAGGGTCATGTGACGCTTGCAAAGATCTACAATCCAAAGACTCTGGAGCTTCTGGAAGAAATCAAAGCTCCTTATGAGAGAAATCTGATGATTCTGCTTCGCCCGACAGTAAACAGAGCATTTCCGGGAGATTTCAGCTTTATGATCGCGGATGCCGACGCGCTGGAATAGAGAAAACGAAGCAGTATGAAAAAAGAGGATAAAAATGATGCAGTACGAAAAAAGAGATTTTGAGCTGGCAGAAAGATTCTGTAAAATTGCACTGGGAACAGACAGTTTTTACCGGAATGTCCAGACGGAAGGGACAGAGGAAGAATCCTTTGCGGTAGAAGGGCTGGTGCCGGTAGATTTTACTGGGTTGGAGCCGGAAAAGATCACCTCCTGGCAGCAGGCAATTGATGAGCTTCAGGAAATCTATCATGGCTATGAGAAGATTCAGGATGTGACCAGAAGAAATTATATGCTGCAGCAGGTAGGGTCTTTCCGAAAGGTCTGCCTGTGGCTGTCCGGATTTCCTATGTCTTTCCGGGAAATTGCGGCAGAGACTATGTTTATCGATGAAAATCCGGTGGGAGCCGGTCTTTTGGAAAAGATGACGGATCAACTGCAGGAGGCTTTGACGGAGGCCGGATACCAGGGGACGGTAAAAGAGCAGGTAGAAGCATGGCAGAAGAACCGGGCAATTGACGGACCTGAGAAGACAAAAGAGGTACTGGAGCAGCTTCTTTGTGAAGGAAAGGAAAAGACGCTCGCTTTAGGATTTGAGGCGATCCGGGACTTCGATGTTCACGCTGAACTGGTTTATAACGTTCCCTACAATGCTTACTGCGATTATATGAGCAGGATGATTTATATTAACGGAGAGGTTACCTATACCTATGACGAATTAAAGCATTTGGTATGCCACGAAGCCTACCCAGGACATATGACACATATGGCTGCCAGGCAGCAGCTGTTGGAGGCGGGGAAGATTCCGGCAGATGCGGGACTGGTGCTGACGAATACGGCCAGCAGCCCGGTGTTTGAGGGACTTGCAGACAATGGAAATGATACGCTGGATTGGAACGAGGATATCAATGATACGATCTGTAAGCTGTTGAATCAGCTTCAGTCGATTTGCAATCTGAATGCTTCCCACATCTATTACTGTGAAGAAGATGGACCGGAAAAGGCAAAGCGTTATATGGAAGAATATTCATTTGCAAGTGACGCCAAGATTAAATCCCGGCTGCGGTATATGGGCTACCCATTCCGAAAGGCTTACATGTATGCTTACTGGCGGGGCTGGGAAGCAGTTGAAAGGGTATGGATGAAGCTCCCGGAGACGAAGCAGGCGGATTTCTTGACCTATCTTTATGAGAATATGCACAGTGTCGATACTGTGCTTCAGTTTGAAGAAAATTAGAAAGCAGAGGTACACACAATGGAATATCCAAAATCACAACAATTATTCGAGCGGGCATCCGGCATTATGTCGGGCGGATTGCATTCAAACGGCAGAAACAGAAAGCCGCATCCGATTTATATGGGAAAAGCACAGGATGCATATGTTTATGATATTGATGGGAACCGTTATATAGACCTTATTATGGGAAACGGAACCATGATTCTCGGACATAACAATCCGGAGTTTAATGAGAGAATGGCAGAGTATGTGTCAAAGAACCAGGGGGTCGTCACCGGATTTGACACGCCGCTCAGTGTAGACGTGGCAGAGCATTTCTTGAAGATTACGGGAAATGAGAGGGTGCGTTTTACCAATACCGGAACAGAAGCGGTTACCCATATTATTCATATTGCAAGATATGCAACCGGCAGAAATACTATCGCAGTTATGGAAGGCGCTTATGACGGATGGGCGGATATGGTCTATGTAAATAGCTTCGCTCCGCTGGATAAGGTAGGAGATGCAGACCGTCCGAAGTCTGTACCGGGCGGCGGCGGATTGGACCCGGTTACGGTGTCCTCCACTTTGGTGCTTCCGTTTAATAATATTGAAGCAACTGAGAAATTGATCCGTGAGCATAAAGATGATCTGGCAGCAATTATTCTTGAGCCGATCATGATTGATATCGGATTTGTCGAGGCAGATCCGGAATACATTCGTTTCCTGAGAAAAATCTGCGACGAGCTTGGAATCGTGCTGGTATTTGATGAGCTTTTGACCGGATTCCGCATTGGACTCGGCGGATGTCAGGATTACTACGGGGTTAAGGCGGACCTGTGTATGTACGGAAAGGCTTACGCAAACGGTTATATTACCGCGGCAGTTTCCGGAAAGGCAAAATATCTTGACTATACGATTCCGGGCAACGGAGTCGGCTTTATCGGAACCTTTAACGGACATCAGACCTCACTTTGTGCGGCGGCGGCGACGCTGGATATGCTGGATTCCGGTGAAGTAACAAAGACGATCATGGCAAATGCGGATACGCTGAGAACAGAGTTTAATGCTATGGCCAAGCGGAAGAATGTTCCGGTACTTCTTCGGGGCAAGGGCGGACATTTCCAGGTTTACTTCATGGAACATGAGCCGACAAATTATCGTCAGGCGGCAGCAACAGATGCTGTCCGTTATGCTAAATATGTTACCAGTCTGCAGGAGCAGGGCGTATGGTGCTCACAGGCGCCGCTCTCCCACCATGTACTGAGCGTAAAGCATGGAAGAGATGTTCTGGATGAAATGCTGACCGCCATGGAGAATGCGGTGGAGAAAGCGTTTTCTATATCATAGGAACCTTTTTATAAGAAAATAGGATGGAGTAATATGGATAATTTACTGAATGTAGAACACCTGACAACTGTATTTCGAACCTATGACGGGGAAGTTACCGCGGTAAATGATGTCTCCTTTCATGTGAAAAAAGGAGAAATTCTGGGACTTGTCGGAGAGTCCGGATGCGGAAAAAGCGTAACCTCCCTGTCTGTCATGGGGCTTCTTCCAAAGAAAAACAGTAAGATCAAAGCGGGTTCTATCGTATTTGACGGGAAGGAGCTGACTTCTCTGTCGAGAAAGGAATATGATGATATCCGCGGGAATTCTCTGGCCATGATTTTTCAGGAACCCATGACCTCGCTGAATCCGGTATTCACCATTGAGAATCAATTGCGGGAAGTAATCCGCAACCATGATAAATCGGTCAGTAAGCAGGAGTGCAGAAAAAGGATTCTGGAAGTATTGAACCGGGTGGGTATTCCGGGAGCAGAAAATGTTATGAAGCAGTATCCACATCAGCTTTCTGGCGGTATGCGCCAGCGGGTTATGATTTCTATGGCGCTGATCAACCATTCCAAACTGCTGATTGCGGACGAGCCGACGACAGCCCTTGATGTTACCATTCAGGCACAGATTCTTCAGCTCCTGAAATCACTGGCAAAAGAAGAAGAGATGTCGATTATACTGATCACCCATGATCTGAGTGTTGTGGCTGAGGTCTGTGACCGGGTTCAGGTTATGTACTGCGGACGGTTTGTGGAATCTGCTTCCCGTGAGGAATTTTTCCACAATCCCAAGCATCCTTATTCCCGGGGACTTTTGAAATGCATTCCATATATTGGAATGTCTGATCAGAAGCTGCACCACATTCCGGGAAATGTTATGCATCCCGCAGATGATAAGGGCGGCTGCTCTTTCGCTTCCCGCTGTGAGGATGCAACGGAGCGATGTGGGAAGGAGCTGGCACCTATGAAGGAAATCGCCGACGGACATTGTGTGCGGTGCTGGCTGTATGACAGGGATGAGGAAATTTCTCAGGGAAAGGAGGAGACCGATGTATCTGCTGGAAACGAATGAGCTGAAAGTTCATTTTCCGATGAAAAATGATAAAAAAGTGGTAATCAAGGCAGTAGACGGCGTTTCCTTTCAGATTCCGGAAGGAAAGACCTTCGGCCTGGTGGGAGAATCCGGCTGCGGAAAGTCCACGACTGCCCGCGCGATCATACGGCTGTATCAGCCGACGGGCGGAGATATTCTGTTTGACGGAAAAAATACTGCAAACCTGAAGGGGAAGGATTTAAAGGAATACCGGAGGAATGTGCAGATGGTGTTTCAGGATCCTTACGCCTCCCTGAATCCCCGTATGACAGTAAACCAGACAATAATGGATCCGATGAAGATCTATAAGGCTGGGACGAATGAGGAAATGCAGCGGCGGGTATATGAACTGATGGAGCTGGTGGGGCTTGATCAGAGGTTTGCCAAACGGTTTCCGCATGAATTTTCGGGAGGCCAGAGACAGAGGATCGGAATCGCCCGGGCGCTGGCGCTGAATCCTAAGTTAGTGATTTTGGACGAACCGGTATCGGCGCTGGATGTTTCGGTTCAATCACAGATTCTGAACCTGTTAAAGAATCTTCAGGACGAACTGAAGCTGACCTACCTTTTCATCTCACATAACTTAAGTGTTGTAGATTATATGTGCGAGAATATTGCGGTTATGTATCTGGGAAGGATCGTTGAGCAGGCATCCCGCGAGGAACTGTTTCAGAATCCCAAGCATCCGTATACGCAGGCGCTTTTGTCTGCTATCCCGTCGATTGATCACCAGCTTACGGGGGATGAGAAATTCCTGACCGGAGATATTCCGTCTCCGGCAAACCCGCCTTCCGGGTGCACCTTCCACACAAGATGTCCATATGCCTGTGAAAGATGCAGAAAGGAAGTTCCGGGAAAGACACAGATTAGTGAAACCCATACGGCATTCTGTCATATGATACAGAAATAGGAGAAACTTAAGTTTTTGTATAAATGCAGTTGCGAATATGCGGCTAACAGGCAGACGTCTTGGGCGTCTGCCTGTTACATTGATTCCATTTGATCTGGGGATGGGAGGAAAAGAGGATGGAAATAAGGAGAGAATTTCGAACAGAGCTTGACGGTTATTATAACCGCATTCATATTAATGATTTCAGCAGCTTTATTAAATCGGATTTTCGGGATGGACAGTTGTTTGACCTGTCAGAAGAACGAGCAGAGCAAAATATCCAGGAAAGTCAGGATATGATAAGAAGCATAGATTCCTGGCTTGACCTGCCGGATATCACCTGGGAGGAACAGGTGATTCTTAAGATATGCAGAGATTTCTGTGAGTATATTATAAGAAACGGACGGTATTACTGGTATAAATTTAATCTGACGCACAATACGACTCCGCTGCCCTATGTGGTGAAGCGGCTGGAGACGTATCCGTTAGAAGGGAAAGAAGATCTGGAAAGATATGAATCTCTGTTAGCACAGTTTCCGGGAAAATTAGAGGAAATGATGCAGAAATTAAAAGAGCAGGAAAAAAGGGGGATTCTTCTTCCGGATGAACAGGTAGAAATCCTGATCCGGCTGCTGGAAAGTCTGAGATGCCCGCCTGATACTTTATTAAAGCCCTGGAACCGGAAGCATGTAAGGCTTGCAATATCGGAAGCGTCCAGAAAAAGGATTGAAGAGGTTATTGTAAAGTTTAACAATACACTGGAATGGATGATGCAGGAAATCCGGCATCATTATAATTCTGCCGGAGAGGTAATTCTGCCGGGACTCTGCCATATAAACGGTGGGGAGGAATACTACCGCAAACAGATCATAACCTATACCTCGTATCCGCTGGAGCCGGAGAATCTGCATGAGCTGGGAATGGAGAATCTGCGGATTACCCAGGAAAAAATGCGAGCGGTTATCCGGGAAATCGATCTGGATTGTGATTGGAAGGAATTTCAGGGCTATCTGAGGAAGAACCGGATCTGTTTTGATGATACTCCGGAAGCTTTGCAGAATCGTTTTGATGAAGTACAGCGAAGGATTGAGCCGAAGCTGGACGGCTTTTTCCTTAGGAAACCGAAAGCCGGGTGCCGGTGTCAGGCTTTGCCAAAAAGCAAAGAAGGAACCATGTCCTGGGGATATTATTCCGTGCCTATTGGTGAGGAGAAGGACGGCATCTTCTATTACAGTGCGGCGGAGCTGGATAAACGCTCCCAGATCCGCACGGCGGCAATTGTTGCCCATGAACTGCTTCCGGGGCATCATTTCCAGACCAATCTGATTGCGGAAGATGCAAGTCTGCCGCTGATCTGCCGGGAACATTTTAACACTGCCTACGCAGATGGGTGGGCGGAATACTCTGCTGATCTGGTGGGAGAAATGGGCGTTTATAATCCGTATGAACTGTATGGACGCTATGTCTGGGATCTGGTGCTGTGCTGCCGGCTGGTTGTGGATACCGGCCTGAACGCGATGGGATGGAGTATGGAAAAGGCCCGCAGATTTATGGGTGAAAATACGAACCTGACGGAGTCGGAGATTTTTATGGAGACGCTCCGGTATTCAGTGGATATGCCCGCCCAGGCGCTGGCTTATAAATACGGCAGCCTCAAAATGCATGAATTTCGGGACAGGGCCAGGAAGGGTACCGGTGATAGATTTGATATCAAAAGCTATCATGAAGAAGTTCTTCGGTACGGCTCTGCGCCTCTTAATATTTTAGAAACGATAATAAATAATTATATTTTGACTAACAAATGAAACTTAAATCGGTTATAATAAAAAACGGCATAAATGGATTGTTTTGCCAATTAGTTTTAGTAGGAGGGAGTATAGAAGGCACGTTTTTTGTGTTTGTTATATAATCATGGAAAATAGTATAGGACTAAAAATCAAAGAATTAAGGAAAACGCAAAAGCTGACGTTAGCTGAACTAAGCAGTAAGGCAGGAATTTCGGCAAGTTTTCTTTCACAAATTGAAAACGGAAAGCAGGCGCCGACGGTTGTTACTTTAAAGAAAATCGCAGATGCTCTGGGAAGTCCGCTAAAGGATTTATTCAACCTGCAGCAGGAGACTCCGGAGTATATTCGGAAATGTGATGATCAGGCTCTAGGCGGCCTGCAGAAGATTTATAAACAGATTAATGTATTGAGCGGAAAATTTGACGGAAGAGTTCTGGATTGTTTTAATCTGGTGATGGAGCCCTTTTTAGAGCAGGTTGAGGAACATTCTCATGCAGGTGAGGAATTTTATCTTGTATTAAACGGCACTTTGACTGTTGAGATTGAGGGACGACAGCTGATTGTAAATAAAGACGAGTCCATTCATTTTCCGTCTACCAGTCCACACAGACTTATGAACCATGGCGAGGAAGATTTGAGACTGCTTGGTGTCTTTACACCGACATTATTGTAAAAGTATATCTGAGGGAGAGCTTATACCACATTGCCGTCCTATAATAAGTGATTAGGAAGGAAGTCTTATGATGAGTACAAAAGTTAAGATCGACAGAGGCAATTATCTATTTGACAATCGCGCACTTGTGGCGCTGATTATTCCACTGATCATTGAACAGCTGCTTGCGATTCTGGTAGGAATGGCAGATAGTATTATGATTGCAAATGTAGGAGAAGCCGCAGTATCCGGCGTATCCTTGGTGGATCAAATTATGGTGTTAGTGATTCAGGTGTTTTCGGCGCTTGCCACCGGAGGCGCGGTGGTTACAGGACAGTATATGGGTCAGAAGAACCGGAAAAAGGCGTGTGATTCGGCAATGCAGATGGTATGGTTCATTACTATATGTTCTGTTGTGATTACTGTTGGTATCTATGGAGGAAAATACTGGATACTCCACGGAGTGTTTGGTCAGATTGAAAAAGACGTCATGGGGTATGCCAATACATATCTGCTGATTGTGACAGCGTCGATTCCGTTTATTGCATTGTATAACTGTGGGGCAGCTGTTTTCCGAACAATGGGTAATTCAGAGATCTCTATGAGAGTATCTATTATTATGAATGTAATCAATGTTTGTGGGAATGCGCTGCTGATTTACGGATTTCATCGGGGAGCTGAGGGAGTTGCTATTCCGACTTTGGTTTCCCGTATAGTAGCGGCTGTAATCATTACGGTCATGCTTGTCAATGAGAAATATCCGGTACATATTAAGAGAACCCTTCATTACCGTTTAGATTGGTCAATGGTGAAGAGAATCTTAAGCATAGGTATTCCCAATGGCCTGGAGAACAGTATGTTTCAGCTGGGAAAAATCATTGTGCTGAGTCTGGTGTCTACCTTCGGAACCCATGCGATTGCGGCAAATGCCGTTGGAAATGCAGTTTCACTGTTTTCCATTCTCCCTGGAATGGCAATCTCTCTGGCGATAACCACTGTGATTTCCCGCTGTGTGGGGGCTGGGGATTATGAACAGGTTAAATATTATATCCGCAAACTGATTCTGATTACCCATGTGGGGATGCTGGTTTCGGTTGGCTTAGTATTTCTGGCAATGCCCTGGATTGTGCGGGCTTACCATCTGTCGGAGCTTACCGCTCAGGTGACAAGACAGATTCTTTATTTTCATGGAATCTGTACGATTTTTTTCTGGCCAGGTTCATTTTCGCTGCCGGCGGCATTCCGGGCATCTGGAGATGCAAGGGCATGTATGATCATTTCCATCCTGTCCATGTGGATATTCCGAATTATATTTAGCTATATTTTAGGGAAATATATGGGCATGGGCGTGTTTGGCGTGTGGGTTGCTATGATTATTGATTGGGTGTTCAGAGTGATCTGTTATTATATTCGTTATGCCAGTGGCAAATGGAAAAAGGCAGCGATTGT
>JAUNGJ010000112.1 GCA_030524585.1 Eubacteriales bacterium
GCTGCGGGAAGAGCATTCCGGTCATGGTGCAGGGTATTTCTTCTGCGTTCTGCATTCGTATCCCGGTATCGATTTTCATGTCGAAGCTGCCCGATACTTCGTTGATGCTTGTGGGCTTTGCAACGCCGATCACAACGGTTTACGGAATCATTTTCTTTGTGACCTGTATTACATGGATGAAAAAGAAGGGAAGATTATAGAGAAAAAACGGTTGTCACAGGACAGCCGTTTTTTTATCAGATTTGTGTCATGCAAAGGACAGTTCAGTTGTGCCGCTCAACATCACACACCACAATCAAAAAAATCAGAAAAATTGATTCGATTACATTACATAAAAATGTGGATATGCACATAAAATGGGAATAGATATTGAAATTCAGGATGTTCCGTGATAAAATATCATTACTAAAAATTGTGCAGATGCACAGAAATAGGGAGTGCAATAGTGGAAATTAAGAGAGACGCTTACCTACAGCGGCTGATTGAGCGAAAAGATAACGGAATGATAAAGGTGATTACCGGTATTCGTAGATGTGGTAAATCCTTTTTGCTGTTCACCATATTTAAGAGATATTTACTGGAGAATGGTGTCGGTGCCGACCATATCATTGAGATTGCATTGGATGGTATCGAAAACGAAGAACTACGAGATCCCAAGGTGTGTTTTAAGTACATCAAGGATGCCATGAAGGACGACAGTAAATATTATCTTCTTTTGGATGAAGTGCAGTTCATGCCACGATTTGAGGAAGTGCTGAACAGTCTGCTCCGCATGAGCAATATAGATGTATATGTAACCGGCAGTAACTCTAAGTTCCTTTCCAGCGATATTGTGACCGAGTTCCGAGGCAGAGGTGATGAGATCAGGATCTATCCCCTCTCCTTCGCAGAGTTTTATTCTGTTTATGATGGCGATTATGACGATGCCTGGGATGATTATATGATTTACGGCGGACTGCCGCAGGTCGTAGGCTTCCGGAGTGAACAACAGAAAGCAGACTATCTGAAGAACATTTTTGCAAATGTCTATCTGAAAGATGTTATTGAAAGAAACAAGATTCAGAGTGAGGATGAGATTGGCATTCTGGTTGATGTGCTTGCATCTGTTATCGGTGCACCGACCAATCCATCGAAGATTGCTAATACCTTTGCCAGTGAGCGCCAGATGACTTATGCCAACAAAACTATCTCCAACCATATCGACCATTTGGCAGATGCCTTTTTGATTTCCAAGGCAAGTCGATATGGTATTAAGGGCAGAAAGTACATTGGTGCAAACCTGAAATACTACTTTACTGATCTGGGACTGAGAAATGCACGTCTGAATTTCAGACAGCAGGAGCCTACTCACATCATGGAGAACATTGTTTATAACGAGTTGCTGATCCGTGGCTACAATGTTGATGTGGGCGTCGTGGAGATATTCGACAAGAATAACGAAGGCAAGCGGGTCCGTAAGCAGCTCGAGGTTGATTTTGTAGTAAATCAGGGCAACCAGAGATACTATATCCAGGTTGCATACGATATGACTTCGGAAGAAAAGCAGACTCAGGAATTCCATTCTCTGCGTAAAATACCGGACTCTTTCAAGAAGATTGTCATTGTAAATGGTAGCAAGAAGCCTTGGAGAAATGATGAAGGCTTTGTTATTATGGGAATGAAGTATTTCCTT
>JAUNGJ010000009.1 GCA_030524585.1 Eubacteriales bacterium
GAAGAGTGCGGCTGCGGTCACGATCATGACCATGAGCATCACCATCATCATGAGGCTGTGCAGCACACCGGCCATGAATTTGATCATGTGGGAAAGAATACCCAGCAGAAGGTATACATTATTGAGAATCTTGGCTGTGCCAACTGTGCGGCGAAGATGGAGAAAGCGATCAATGAACTGCCGGGCGTAGAGATGGCGACGATTACATACGCCACAAAGCAGCTCCGGGTTGCGGCGAATCATCAGGAGAAGCTGCTGCCGGAATTTCAGAGAATCTGCAGTTCTATTGAGCACCAGGTAGTGGTGGTTCCAAGAGAAGAAACGGCATCACAGAATAAGGAGAAGAAAAGCTTCTTTGAGGAGAACAAAAAGGATATTCTGAGCATAGGTATTGGAGCGGTACTGTTTATTGCCGGTGAGATTATGGAACATATGGGTGTGAATTTGATGTACAGCTCAGTAATATTCATTGCTGCTTATGTTCTGCTTGGCTGGGAGATTGTGCTGGCGGCACTGAAAAATCTCAGAAACGGCCGATTGTTTGACGAGAATTTTCTGATGAGTGTTGCAACAATTGCGGCTTTTGCTATTGGCGATTTTGCAGAGGCAGTCGGCGTTATGCTCTTTTACCGTATAGGAGAGTTTTTTGAAGACGTGGCAGTAGAGCGGAGCCGGACACAGATTATGGAGGCTGTGGATATGCGTCCGGAGATTGTGAATCTGGTGCATGGCGATCATGTGGAGACGGTTCCGGCAGGCGATGTGGCTGTAGGCGATGTGATTCTGATCCGTCCGGGAGACCGCGTTGGTCTGGATGGTGTTGTGGTAGATGGAGAGAGCCGTATAGATACCTCTCCGGTGACCGGTGAACCTGTTCCGATCGCGGTGAAAGCTGGGGACGAGATTCTTTCCGGCTGTGTAAATGAGCAGGGAGTACTGAAGTTAAAGGTATCCAGGCCGCTTAGTGAATCTATGGTAACCAGAATTTTGGATTCTGTGGAAAATGCTGCGGCAAGTAAGCCGAAGATGGATCGGTTTATTACGAGATTTGCCAGAGTCTATACGCCGATTGTAGTGCTGGCGGCAGTTCTCACCGCAATTATTCCGTCCGTGGTTACCGGGAACTGGAATCACTGGATTTATACGGCGATTACTTTCCTGGTAATCAGCTGCCCATGTGCGCTGGTGCTTAGTGTTCCCCTTGCGTTTTTCTCAGGAATCGGAGCTGGTTCCAAACGGGGAATTTTGTTCAAAGGCGGTTTGGCAATTGAAGCGCTGAAAGATGTAAAAGCTGTTGTCATGGATAAGACCGGAACAATTACAAAGGGCGAATTTAAGGTTCAGCAGGTGCTGCCTTATGGAAATGCTTCTATGGAAACGGTTTTGAAACTGGCGGCAGAGTGTGAGCTGCAATCGACACACCCGATTGGCAGCAGTATTGTTGCAGCTGCAAGGGGAAAAAATATCACTCTTCATCAGCCGGAAAAGGCAGAAGAGATTTCCGGAAAAGGCGTTCATGCTGTTATTGATGGAAAAGAGGTTCTCTGCGGTAATCGGGCTTTGATGGAACTGCATCAGGTCGATCTGAGAGGATATCGGCATGATCAGTATGGGACTGAGGTGCTGCTTGCGGTCAATGATACTTATATAGGCTGTTTGGTAATTGCAGATACAATAAAGGAGGATGCTGCGGAATCGGTTCAGGAGATGAAACGTCAGGGACTTGTGACGGCCATGCTGACCGGAGATGCTGCAAAGAGCGCAGAAGCGGTGGCGAATCAGACGGGCATCGATGAAGTACATGCAAAACTCCTTCCAGGTGAGAAGCTGACAAAACTTCAGGAAATCCGCGCAAGACATGGGGCGGTCATGTTTGTTGGCGACGGAATTAATGATGCTCCGGTGCTTGCCGGTGCTGATGTGGGAGCTGCTATGGGAAGCGGAGCAGATGCGGCGATTGAAGCGGCTGATGTGGTATTTATGAACTCATCGGTGAAGGCAATTGGCGATTCTATCAGAATTGCAAAAGTTACCGGAAATATTGCTGTTCAGAATGTGGTATTTGCGCTGGCGGTAAAAGCGCTGGTAATGATTCTTGGCTTTCTCGGATACGCAAATATGTGGATGGCCGTATTTGCGGATACAGGAGTTGCAATGATCTGTGTATTGAATTCCATCCGTGCTCTGTATGCCGGAGACAGAAAATAAGAACGTAGGACACTAAGGTTACAAAAGTTTTAACTTTAGTGTCTTTTCTGTTTCAGATATTGAAAAGTAAGGGTATATTTGGCATAATTAATGAGTAAACATATATCCAATTGAAGGTATATTTGAACTGTGAAGGGATAAAGAATGAATAATTGTATGGAAGTGGAGTGCTGTGATACAGTAGTGACACATGATGGAACGATTGAAAAGGTAAAGAAATGTATGCCTGCGGAAGAGACGATTCGTGAACTGGCAGATTTTTATAAGGTTTTTGGAGATGCCACCAGAGTTCGGATTCTATGCGTACTTCTTAAGGCTGAAGTGTGTGTGTGTGATCTGGCAGAGCTGCTGGGAATGACACAATCGGCAATTTCCCATCAGCTGCGTGTTTTAAAACAGATGAAGCTGGTAAAGAATCGGAGAGACGGGAAGACGGTGTATTATTCACTGGCAGATGGGCATATTCAGACTATTATCAGCCAGGGAATGGAGCATATCGCAGAGTAATAGAGAAGGAAGGACAATGACGAAGCAGACAAAGATAAAGGCGCTGATCTTATTGGCAGGCGCAATTATATATGGAATCGCATTGGCAACCACAGGCAGATATCAGATGCCTGACAGAATAAGGCTGCTTATATTTCTTGCTGCATATCTTCTGATAGGATTTGAAGTGTTTCGAAGATACCGGGACAATCTTATGAGAAGGCGTTTTTTTGACGAGAATCTGTTGATGATTCTGGCTACGGTGGGAGCTTTTGGCGTAGGAAGATATATTGAAGCGAATGCGGCCATGCTTCTATTTGAGGTGGGTGTGATCTTTGAGGCAGCCTCAGTGGATCAGACTAAGAGAAGGATTGCGGATACGATTGATATTCGCCCGGAATATGCTACGAGAAAAGTGCGCGGAAAAGAGTTTAAAGTTGAGCCGTCTGCACTGAAGCTTTATAATCTGATCGTAATCAAGCCCGGCGAGCGTGTACCGGTGGACTCAGTGGTAGTAACAGGAACGTCCGCACTGGATACCAAGGCGCTGACCGGCGAGGCTATGCCCCGGACAGTTGGCCCCGGAGATGCCATTTACAGTGGAAGCATCAATCTGACGGGAGTGATCGAAGCGAAGGTTACGGCGCTTTATAAGGATTCTACCGTATCCCGGATTATGGAGATGGTAGAGAAGGCGCAGGAGAACCGTACTGATAGTGAGAGCTTTATTACCACGTTCAGCAAATACTATTCTCCGGTTATTGCTGTGATTGCGGTGCTGGTGATGATCGTGCCGTCGCTTACCTTTGCTCCGGGAACAGAGGAAATCTGGATTTACCGTGGATTGGTGGTTCTGATTGCGGCGTGTCCGGCAGGATTGGTTCTCTCGACTCCGGTAGCATTTTTGGGAGGAATTGCAAGTGCGGCCAGACAGGGAATCCTTGTGAAGGGCGGCAGCTATTTGGAAGATTTGGCAAAGGCAGATACTTTTATTTTTGATAAAACCGGGACGCTTACAGAAGGTGTGTTTAAAGTACAGGAAATCAAGGCGGTCGGGATGACAGAAGGAGAGCTGTTAAAGATTGCGGCGCATGTGGAGAGCTATTCCAACCATCCGATTGCACAATCCCTTCGGGCGGCATATAATGGGAAATATGACAAATCCAAAGTAAAGAAGATCCGGGAGGAAGCCGGTTATGGTGTCAATGCTGTTTATGACGGTGAGTGGGTACATATCGGTAATCATCGAATGGCAGAACGCTATCAGGTGGAAACAGATCGGGTCAGGGCTTCGGGAAGTGTGCTTTACGTGATCATAAAAAATCGCTATGCAGGATATATTGTGATTTCGGACACGATTAAAAAAGATGCCGCAAGGACTCTGGATATTTTGAAAGAAAAGTATCAGGCTATGCTGGTGATGCTTACTGGCGACGGCAGGAACGCGGCAATCCGTGTGGCAAAGGAACTGCAGATGGATTATGCCTATGCGGATCTTATGCCAAACGATAAGCTTGAACTGGTAGAAGAGTTCCTGACCGTTGAAGATAGTTCGGAAAAGGTGGCCTGTGTCGGAGATGGCATTAACGATGCCCCGATTCTTGCGAGGGCTGATGTGGGTATTGCCATGGGTGCGCTTGGTTCGGCAGCGGCGATTGAGGCTGCCGATGTGGTACTGATGGATGATGAATTGCCGCGGATCATTGATGCGATCAAAGTGGCAAAAGAGACTATGCGTGTAGTAAGCCAGAATATATCCTTCGCGATGGCGGTCAAGGTGATTGTGCTGGCCCTTGCAGCCCTGGGATATATTACTATGTGGGGAGCTGTGTTTGCGGATCTTGGTGTGATGCTGATATCGATTATCAATGCGGCCTGGGTGGTTAAATATTCGGCTTAGGAGGAATATATGAGAAGCTATTTGGTTATGTTATTATCGGTACTTATGGCAGCCTGCGTGCTGGCAGGATGTGGAAATCAATCTCTGGAAGAAGGGATGGAACTTCTGGAAGCAGGAAAGTATGAGGAGTCGATTGAGCAATTTAAGGAGGCGGCAGATGCAGATCAGAATCCAGGAGATGCATACCGGGGAATCGGAATTGCCAGATGGGAGCTTGGACAGTATGAGGCGGCCCGGAATGCATTTGAGTCCGCCCTTGAGCATGACGCGGAAAAGACAGCCACCATTTACAATTTTCTTGGTAACTGTGAGATGCAGCTTGAAAATCCCAAGGCTGCACTGAATTATTATAATCTGGGTATTGCCTGCGAGGATTGCAGCGAGGAGATGCTGCAGGAAATGAAGTTCAATGAGATTGTTGCCTATGAACAATGCGGCGAGTGGGAGAATGCGAGGACGAAGCTTAAGGAGTACACCGATGCATACCCGGATGATGAGCGGGCTGCCAAGGAAGCGGAATTTTTGGAAACACAATAGGATATTGGGCAGACGAACATAGACAGAAAGAAGATAGGAAGCATATAGATGTTTGAGATAGAAAATGCCAAGGAGCGGGTAATCTTAGTGGGGATCAGCACCGCAGAGGATGCGGATGTGGAACAATCGCTGGATGAACTGGAGGAGCTGGCAGGAACTGCCGGCGCGGTATGCGTAGGACGCGTAATTCAGAAGCGGGAGCAGATGCACCCGGGCACTTATGTTGGGACAGGAAAGCTTGCGGAGATCAAAGATCTTCTGTGGGAATTGGAGGCTACGGGTATTATCTGTGATGACGAGCTGTCTCCGGCTCAGATTGGGAACCTGAAGGATGAACTGGATACCAAGATTATGGATCGGACACTGCTGATTCTGGATATTTTTGCTGCAAGGGCATCCACCAGTGAAGGTAAGATACAGGTAGAGCTGGCTCAGCTCAAGTACAGACAGTCAAGACTAACCGGATATGGGACATCCCTGTCCAGGCTTGGCGGAGGAATCGGTACCAGAGGTCCGGGTGAGAAGAAGCTTGAAATGGACAGGCGCCTGATTAAGAGCCGCATCGCCAGGCTAAACCGGGAGCTTAAAGAAGTGAAAAGTCACCGGGAGGTTGCAAGGGAGCAGAGAAGACGGGATATGCTTCCGGTGATTGCCATTGTGGGATATACCAATGCCGGGAAATCCACGCTGCTGAATCGTTTGACGGGAGCCGAGGCTCTGGCAGAGGACAAGCTGTTTGCCACGCTGGATCCGACTACCAGAGGATACCGGATGGAAAGCGGACAGCAGGTACTGTTCACGGATACGGTGGGATTTATCCGGAAGCTGCCTCATCATCTGATCGATGCATTCCGGAGTACCCTGGAAGAGGCAAAGTATGCGGATATGATTCTTCATGTTGTGGATGTGGTGAGTCCTCAGATGGATGAACAGATGCATATTGTATACGAGACACTGCAGAATCTGGGCGTTCAGGATAAGCCGGTTATTACCGCATTTAACAAGCGGGATCAGTTGACCAAACCTGTGATCGTAAGAGATTTTAGGGCTGATAAAACAGTGTATATTTCGGCGCTGACCGGGGAGGGATTGGATGATCTGGAGGCGCAGATCGAAGAGCTTCTCCGGGAACAGAAGGCGGCGATCGAGCATATATTTTCATATCGGGATGCTGCGAAGATACAGCTGATCCGCAAGTATGGAGAGCTGCTCAGTGAAGAATATTTGGAAGAAGGAATTTCTGTAAAGGCTTATGTTCCGATTCAGTTGTATGAGAAGATTCTTGCCGGGTCATAGGATCTTTTAGGAGCAGCAGGCCGCGTACGGATACCGGGAGGAGCGTATGGCGTTACAATTTATTTTTGGGGGCTCCGGTTCCGGAAAGTCCCACTATTTATATGAGAAAATCAAAAAAGAGGCAGGGGAAAACCCTGCCCTTAATTACATGGTCCTGGTGCCTGAACAATTTACCATGCAGACACAGAAGGACCTTGTTTTGATGCATGAAAAGAAAGGCATTATGAATATCGACGTGCTAAGCTTCGGCCGTCTGGCATACCGCATTTTTGAAGAGACCGGTAAAGGAAACACACCGGTTCTGGACGATGAGGGGAAGAATCTGATCATCAGGAAGATTGCAGGGAATGTGGAGCCAAAGCTTAAGGTGCTGAAGGGCAACATGAAGCGGCTTGGCTATATCAGTGAGGTCAAATCCGTTCTTTCGGAATTTGACCAGTATGATATTGGAAGCAAAGAAATTGACCAGGTGATGGAAAAGACCGGAGAGGAATCTTATTTTTACTATAAGCTTCAGGACATAAAGATTATTTATGAGGGTTTTCGTGAGTATCTGAAGAACCGCTATATCACAAAGGAAGAGCTTCTGGATGTTCTGTGTCGGATCGTGCCGGAGTCCGGGATTTTGAAGAGAAGCGTAGTGGTGCTGGACGGATTTACCGGATTTACACCGGTACAGAACCGTCTGCTTGCAGAGCTTATGAAGGCCTGCAGAGATGTTGTGATCACGGTGACCATTGATAAAAGGGAGGATCCTTATACGTACGCACATCCCTGGCAGATGTTCGGGATGAGCAAGCATACCGTGGCGACTCTGACGAGGATTGCAAAGGAATGCAGAGTGGAGCAGAAGGAGCCGGTCTGGATGGATCAAAGGCCGTATTACCGCTTCCGGGACAGCAGGGCTCTGGGATTCTTAGAAGAGAATCTGTTCCGCTACAGCGGCAGACAATATGAGGGGAAACAGGAAGCGGTTGCGATCAGTGCGGCAGCGAACCCCAGAGAGGAGGCATATGCGGCGGCGGCCAGGGTACGAAAGCTGGTAAGGACAGAGGGATTCCGCTACCGGGAAATCGGCGTGATTGTCACAGATCTGAATGGATATGGAGATTATCTGGAGCAGGCATTTTCCAGATATGAGATTCCGATCTTTATGGATTATAAAAGAAGCATCCTGCTGAATTCTTTTGTGGAGTATGTGCGGAGTATTCTTGCGATGGTAGAGCAGAATTTTACTTATGACAGTGTCTTTCGTTTCCTCCGTGCGGGCTACGGGCCATTTTCAGAAGAAGAGACGGATGAATTGGAGAATTATTGTCTGGCTCTGGGTATCCGCGGATATAAGAAGTGGCAGCAGCGCTGGATACGAAGAGAGCAGGATATGACGGAGGAAGAGCTGGAACGGGTCAACCATCTGCGGGTCGCACTGGTAGAACTGGTGGATGGGCTGGTATTCGTGCTGAAGCAGAAAAAAAAGACGGTGCGGGATATTACGGAAGCATTGTACCGTTTTCTGGAGCAGGGAAAGCTGCAGCAGGTTTTGAAGCAGCAGGAGGAGGACTTTGCTTCAAAAGGAGAACTGGCGCTTGCCAAAGAGTATGCCCAGGTTTATGGCGTGGTCATAGAATTATTTGATAAATTTGTAGAACTTTTGGGCGATGAGCCTGTGGGGCTGGAAGAATACTGCGAGCTTCTGGATGCGGGGTTAAACGAAGCCAAGATCGGCGTGATACCGCCGGGACTTGACCAGGTGATTGTGGGGGATGTGGAGCGTACCCGGTTAAAGGATATCAAGGCTCTTCTGGTTTTGGGGGTAAATGATTCCCTTCTGCCGGGGGCTCTTGGCCGAGTGGGTCTGCTGACAGAGAGAGACCGGGAGAAGTTTGAGCAGGAGAAGCTCGCCCTGACACCGGGAGGCAGAGAGCAGGCGTATATTCAGAAATTCTATCTGTATCTGAACCTGACAAAGCCGGAGGAACAGCTGCACTTATTTTACAGTAAGACTGCATCTGACGGAAAGGCACTGCGGCCGGCATATCTGATTGGGGAGGTGCGGAAATTATTTCCGGAGATTATGGTTTCCGATGAGACAAAGACGCTGCCTGCAGAGAAGGAGCTGACGCCGCGGACGGCTGTGGAAGAACTGATCCAGGGACTTCGCATGCAGGATGGAACCGGAGGAAGTGCGTGGATGGAACTGTACAGCTGGTACAGAAGAAATCCGGAATGGGCGGAGAAGATCGAACAGCTCCTGGATGCGAATTTTTATTCCTATCAGCCGGAGCGAATCAGCGAGATGGCGGCACAGCTTCTCTATGGGGAGCATTTTCAGAACAGTATTTCCAGGATGGAACGGTTCTCGGCTTGTGCTTTTTCCCATTTTCTTACCTATGGACTCCGGCTGAAAGAACGGCAGGAGTATGAATTTCAGGCGCTGGATCTGGGAAATGTATTTCACGGGGCCATTGAGCGGTATTCCAGAAAGGCGGAGCAGGACGGCGGCTGGACTATGCTGGATGAAATCCGGAGGAAGGAACTGGTAAAAGAGAGTGTGGAGGAAGCAGTGACCGATTACGGCAATTCCGTACTTTACAGCTCTGCCCGGAATGAGTTCATGATTGCCCGTATCACAAGGCTGCTTGATAGGACGGTCTGGGCCCTGACCGATCAGCTTGCTAAGGGGGATTTTGTCCCGGATGCCTATGAGATGGTCTTTGAAAACGGCAAGATTGACCGCATTGATCTCTGTGAGGATCAGGATGAGGTCTATGTGAAGATTCTGGATTATAAGACCGGCCAGACGGGATTTGATATTTCCGCACTGTATCACGGCCTGCAATTGCAGCTGATGGTGTACATGAATGCAGCAGTGGAAAACGTTCAGAAGAAGTATCCGGGCAGACAGGTGATACCGGCGGGAGTATTCTACTATCGTATGAAAGATCCGCTGGTGGATAAGGCAGAGGAGCATGTGAAACAGGATAAAATCCTAAAAGAGCTTAGGCTGGACGGAATTGTGAATCTGGAGAAGGAAAGCCTTACCCATCTGGATCACACCTTTACCGGGGAATCTACGGTGATTCCGGTGAAACGGAATAAGGATGGAAGTCTGTCAAAAACCTCCAGAGCGGTGGGAAATGAGGAATTTCATACGATGCTTTCCTTTGCGGAACAGAAGAGCCGGATGCTGGAAGTTGAGATCCGCCAGGGAGAGGCCGGGGCGCGCCCATACCGGCAGGGGCAGAAAACTGGCTGCGATTATTGTGGCTATCAGCATATCTGCGGTTTCGATCCGCGGCTGCCCGGATATGAGTATGCAAATATACCGAAGCTTTCCAGAGAGGAAGCAATTGCAGGGATGAGACAGAGGCTGGCGGAAGATGGGAAGGAGGGACATGCATGAGTGTCAGATGGACGAAAGAGCAGCAGAAAGTCATTGAGCTTGGGAACCGCAATATTCTGGTTTCGGCTGCGGCCGGTTCCGGCAAGACGGCGGTGCTGGTTGAGCGTATCATTACCATGCTGACCAGAGCGGAGAATCCCATTGATGTAGACCAGCTTCTGGTTGTGACCTTCACCGAGGCGGCAGCGGCAGAGATGAAAGAGCGTATCCGGGAAGCGGTGGAAGACCGGGTGGAAAAGGAACCGGATAATGAACATCTCCGGCGGCAGGCAACCCTGATACATAGTGCGCAGATTACCACCATACACAGCTTCTGCCTGTCCGTAATCCGGGAGCATTTTCATACCATTGACATAGATCCTTCCTTTCGGATTGGAGAAGAAGGAGAGCTAAAGCTTCTCCGTCAGGATGTTCTGGCGGAGGTGCTGGAAGAGTATTATAAAGAAGGCGATGAACGGTTCCTGAAGCTGGTGGAAGGCTACGGAGGCGGCAGAGATGATAAGAAGATCGAAGAGCTGGTGCTGAGGCTGTATGACTTTTCCAGAAGCTATCCGGAACCAGAGCAGTGGCTTTTAAATTGTATTCATGCATATGAAGTCAAAAATCTGGAAGAATTAGATAATACCGCCTATTATCAATGCGCCGGAACGAATGTAGAGAGATACCTGGAAGGGGCAGAGGAACTGCTTGTCCAGGGAATCCGTATCTGTCAGGAACCGGACGGTCCTTATATGTATGAGGAAATGCTGGAAAATGACTATAAACTGGTGAGGACACTTCGGAGTCAGAGGGGATATGAAGCAGGGTATCAGGCATTTCAGGGAATCAGATGGATGCGTCTGGCGGCAAATAAGGATAAAACTGTGTCAGAAGAAAAGGCCGGGCAGGTAAAACGCATTCGCGAAGAGGTTAAAGCTGTGGTCAGGGAGCTTCGGGAGCTGTATTTTGCCCAGCCAGGACGGGAGGTACTTGCAGATCTTAAGCTTGGCAGACCGGTAATGGAAATTCTTGCAGATCTTACCATCAGCTTTTCGGAACAGTTTGAGGAAAAGAAACGTTCCCGGAATATGATTGATTTTGATGATATGCAGCAGTATGCGCTCAGGATACTTACCAGAGAAGAAGAGGGTAGGCTCATGCCGTCGGATGTGGCAGAGGAATATCAGAAGCAGTATGCGGAGGTCATGATCGATGAGTATCAGGACAGTAATCTGATTCAGGAAACGATTCTTACCAGTGTGTCAAGAACCTGGCAGGGCAGAAATAACATTTTCATGGTAGGCGATGTGAAGCAGAGTATTTACCGGTTCCGCCTGTCAAGGCCGGAGCTGTTTATGGAGAAGTATGACCGGTACCCGTTAGAGGATGGGAAGGAACAGAGAATTGATCTTCATAAGAATTTCCGGAGCCGGGAAGAGGTACTGGACAGTGTGAATTATATTTTCCGGCAGCTTATGGCGCGGACGCTGGGAGGCGTGGAATATGATGACCGGGCTGCGCTGTACGTGGGGGCATCCTATCCCGAAACCGAAGAAAATGAGACGGAGCTTCTGCTGATTAATTCGTCGGAGGATGAGGATTCCGAGAGCTGGCAGATACCGGGAGAAGAATTATCTGCGAAAGAAAAAGAGGCTCTGGCGATTGCCGTACGGATTAAGGAACTGATGATGAATCAGATGGTGGTGGATAAGCAGACAAAAAAACTGCGCCCGCTGCAGTATGGGGACATTGTGATCCTGACCAGAAGTCTGAAGGGATTTGCGGACGTATTTGCCGAGGTGCTGAAAAAATCCGGTATCCCGGTCTATGCGGGAAGCAGGGAAGGATATTTCGAAACCCGGGAAATCGGCGTGCTGTTAGATTACCTCCGGGTGTTGAATAACCAGCGGCAGGATGTACCCTTAGCGGCGGTAATGAAGTCCTGCTTCGGGAACCTGACGGATGAAGAGCTGGCAGTAATTAAGGGGGAATATCGGGACCGGCGGTTTTATAAGGCTGTGGAGCTGTACTGGAAAGAAGGCGCTGATACAGAGATTCGGAGAAAGCTGGATGTGCTTCTTGGACAGATGGAGCGCTTTCGGAAAATGGTGCCCTATATGGCGCTTCACAAACTGCTGGAAAGGATTTTTCAGGAAACTGGCTATAGGGATTATGTGGCGGCTCTTCCGGCAGGAGAACAGCGCAAGGCTAATCTTGATATGCTGGCGGAAAAAGCGAGAGCCTTTGAGAGTACCAGCTACAAAGGATTATTTCACTTTATCCGTTATGTGGAACAGTTAAAAAAGTATGAGATTGAATACGGGGAGGCAAATACCTCGGACGAGCAGTCAAATACGGTGCGGATCATGAGTATTCACAAGAGCAAGGGATTGGAGTTTCCAATCGTCATCGTGGCCGGTATGGGCAAACGGTTTAACAGGCAGGATACCAGAGGAATGGTACTGATGCATGCTTCCCTGGGCGTTGGATTGGAAGCGGTCGATCTGGAAGCAAGAACCAGGTGCCCGTCCTTTGTAAAAAATGTCATAGCAAGAGAAGAGCTTCTGGAAAATATGGGGGAGGAGCTGCGGGTTTTGTATGTGGCTCTGACCCGTGCAAAGGAGAAGCTGATTATGACCGGGACGATAGCAGAGCCGGAGAAGAAACTGCAGGAAGCAGAGGCAATGAACCATTGCCATTCCGGAGAAAAGGAGAGAAGAAGGCTCTCCTTCGGAAAGCTGGCAGGCGCCTCCACCTATCTGGATTGGCTGATTCCGGCGGTTGCAGACGGCGGAGCAGGATGCCCCATTCAGGTGAAGGTTCTGCATATGGGAGACATCCGGAAGGAGCAGATCAAAGAGCGCGCCGGGCAGATGTTTACCAGACAGGCGCTGGAGCAGTGGGATACGGAAAAGGTCTATGACGCGCAGATGAAAGAGGTCATCCGGGAGCAGTTTGGCTACAGCTATCCCCATGAAAGTCTGGAGGGAAAGAAATTAAAATACACCGTTTCTGAGCTGAAGAAACGTGCCTGGCTGGCAGAAGAATCCGGGGAGCTTCTGTGCGAAGAAGAACCAGTGATTCCGCTGATACCGAAGTTCCTTAAGGGGCAGGAGGAACTGTCCGGGGCATCCCGGGGAAGCGCTTATCACCGGGTGATGGAGCTTCTGGATTTTACCGGGGATTATGATGCATGTCAGATGGAAAAAACCATTGTACGAATGGAAGAGGAAGGAAGAATTGCCAGAGATATGGCGGCCTGTGTACGGATACCAGACGTGCTGGAATTTGTGAATACTGCTTCCGGGCGGCGTATGAAGCAGGCGGCGGAGCAGGGCCTTCTGTGGAAGGAACAGCCCTTTGTTCTGGGGATTCCCATGCAGGATGTATATCCGGAAATGTCCGGGGAAGAGCAGGAGATGGTTCTGGTGCAGGGAATCATTGACGTGTACTTTGAAGAACCGGAGGGGCTGGTAGTGCTGGATTACAAGACAGACCGAGTCCGGACCGGGAAGGAGCTTCTGGAGAAATATCAGACGCAGCTTGAATACTATGCCAGAGCGCTGGAACAGATCACTGGGAAAAAGGTGAAAGAAAAGATCATCTATTCCTTTACACTGCAGAAAGAAATCAGCTGGAGTTAGCATACCGTTCCCGGAACAGATCTTAAATATTTTCTGCAAACTGATGAATAATATGGCCGAACATCTGCCTGCTGGCCTCCATGGGACTGTAGCCCTTTCCGTTGGCGATCCATGTGTGTAAGATTCCGCTGCCCAGAGAAATCAGAATGAATGCAAATTCCTCCGGATCAATTCTGCAATGCATCTTCTGCCTGGCTGTCGCGGTGTTAATAAAGTTTATCAGATCCGGTTCAATGGTATGCACGATAGAATAGAAATCCGGATTATGATTCGGCACAGAGGGGATGAATTTCTCTATATTATACAAATAGACCTTCAGAATATCCTCTTTTAAGGCCACATATGTTTCGGTCTGGGCGTACATATAGTTTTCAAGCGCTTTCACCGGATTCTTTAAGTTCTCTTCGGTAGGTTCGATCAGCGGATAGATATACTTTTGAAGCTGTTCTGTAAGCAGGGATAGAATCCCTGCTTTTTCTCCGAAAAAATTATAAATCGAACCCTCAGAGATGCCGCTTTCTCTGGAAATCATCTTCGTGGTTACATTATCGTATCCCAGCTCTGTGAATAAACGCATTGCCACATTATAAATATGTTCTTTTTTGATGGCTGATGTTTCAGCCCGTGTCATTTTCTCTTTCATAATCTGTATTCTAACATATTTTTTTCTTATTAAAAAGACTTTTCATGGGAGAAGTGGTATGATACAATAATATAAAATTAAAGCACACTTTAAATTACACTCAAAAAGGAGGAGGAAAATGAAAGAATATGATGTGGTTGTAATAGGCTGTGGAAATGGTGGAATCGGCGCGGCGCTGGCTCTGGCAGCCCAGGGGAAAAAGCCGCTGGTTTTAGAGCAGCATAACCTTCCGGGAGGCATGGCAACATCGTTTGTCCGCGGAAGATTTGAGTTTGACGCCAGTATTCATGCGCTGTTTTATGATCTGATTTTCAGAAACACCTGGGAGAAATTTGGCATTACCGAGGAGTTTGTAAAAACACCTGACAATTTTACCTTTGGATATGCCGATGAAGAGGGAAATAAGGTACTGAAGACCTATCCGCTGGGAATGCAGGATTTTATGAAGGCATTTGCGGCTGATTATCCGGAATGTGTTGGAAAAATGCAGGAATTGTTAGGGTATTGTGGAGAGATCGCAACAGCCGGACGGTATAAAGATGATCCGGAGGCTCTGGCAAAAAACTGTCCGCACTATGAAGAACTGATGGGGAAAACTGCCCAGCAGGTTCTGGATGACATGGAGTGTCCAATGGAGATTCAGTCGATCGTGAATCAGTTCTGGTGGTATTTAGGACCAAGTATGGAGGATTTTCCGTTCTTCCGGTTTGCCAATGTGATTCTTCCATTTATTACACAGGTGACCTATTATCCGAAGCATACCTGCCATGGATATCTGGCTGAATTTGAGAAAATGATCAGAACTATGGGCGGAGATATCTGGTTTAATACGAAGGCAACGGAGATCGTAGTAGAAAATAATAAGGTTACAGGTGTAAAAACTTCACAGGGGGATGTGATTAAGACAAACCATGTCATCTGCAACTGCTCACCGAGAATAGTCCTGGAAGAAATGGTTGCAAAAACCGATACAACGGAAGAATTGCTGAATCAGCAGAAGGATATACACGAAAACTTTTCATTCTCTATCGTATATCTGGGCCTGAATAAAAGCTGCGAAGAGTTAGGAATCAAATCACATCACATTTTCCTGGAAGAAACCAATGATTCTGAAAAGACCTATGCGGCTTCGGGAACCTTTGACGGGCCGTACAATCTGGGACTGCTGTGTCCAAACGTTTCCATTCCGGATTATTCACCAGAGGGAACTGCGATTTTGTCCATTTCCGTACCGATGCAGGGATTCGCACTGGACGGATTAACCCAGAAAGAATATTTTAAAGCAAAACAGCGGTTTGCAAACCAGGCAGTGGAAGCCACAGGCAATCTTCTGAACATCGACCTGAAAGAGTACATAGAAGAAATTGTGATTGCAACCCCGGCGACTCTTGCAAGATATGCGAATGCCAGAAATGGAGTTCTGGGATATGCAATACGCCATGATGACCTTGGCAAAATGGCAGAAGCAACAGCCAGATTAAATGATAATGCGATCGAAGGCTTATCCTATGTCGGACAATTTACAACGGGCGTGGGATACCAGAACAATGTAATCGCAATGGGTGTTGCCGGTAAAGTTGCAGCTTCGATGAAAGGAGAAAATTAATATGCCAACAGTATTTAATAATCCTAACGGAAAACCGAATACAAACAGACTTGTGGAACTGATGCATCCGAAGAGACAGGCCATGGTTATCAGCAGCATCAAGGATGAAAATTCAACAATGAAAACATACACGCTGAAGGCAAGTGATGACCATGAACTGGCTTATTTCACAGCAGGCGATTATATTCCGGTATTTGTAGAAATCGATGGAAATGTGATTGAAAGACCTTATGCAATCGCCTCATCTCCGGAACAGTCCGTAGAGGGCGTCTATGAGATTTCGGTAAAAGCCATGGCAAATGGTTATGTTTCTCAGTATATCCATGAGAACTGGAAGGTGGGAATGGAAGTTCAGCTGGGCGCACCATGCCCCGGTGAAAACTACCAGCCACTGCGGGACAGACAGCATGTAATTGCACTGGCGGGAGGCGTAGGCGTTACTCCGTTCCGTTCCATCGCCAGGGCAATCATTGACGGCGACGTGGACTGCAGCTTAACGCTGATCTACGGCGCAAATACTTATGAAGAAATCGTCTATAAGGATGAATGGAAGGAACTGGAAGCGGCCTCTGAGGGTAAATTTAAAGTGGCATTTGTGATTGCCAATGAAGAGGCTGACGGATGCGAAAGAGGATTTATCTCTCTGGATATCATTAATAAGTATGCAGATATTCAGGAATCTTCATTATTTATTTCCGGACCAGATGGAATGGTAAAGCATATCCAGTCTATGATTGAACCGCTGCATCTGGAGAAGAAATATGTCAGATATGGCATGGGCGGAGATTCCGGGTTTAATCATAGTATAAGAGAAGATGCAGCGGTCACGATTACGGTGCACCGGGCAGGTGAAACGGAAACGGTTGCGGCTAATAAGAATGAAACCGTACTGGCAGCTCTTGAGAGAGCGGGAATCCGGACGGCGGTACACTGCAGAACGGGAATCTGTGGTTTCTGCCGAAGTTTTGTTGTCAAAGGGGAATACAGCTATGCAGCAGATGTTACGGGCGTGAGAGCCAGAGATAAGGAACTGGGATTTATTCATCCATGCTGCGCTTATCCGGAAACCGATATGGAAATTGTGGTTCAGAGAGATTAATGAAAGAGAAGCGATAACGGAAGAAACAGCTGAGGTATATGTCAGAAATGGCATATACCTTTTTTGATGAATAATATTGAAAATCTTATAATACTATATTGACAAACTATATTATACGACATATAATATAGTAAAATAAATAATAAAAACTTATTGAACGACTGGTATTCCATAAAGTAAATGGATGTGGAATCACGACGGGTATAAAAGGAGTGAGATTATGGTATTTAACACCGGAGCAGCGCTTCTGGATGCGATCGTACTTGCAGTTGTATCGCAGGAGAGTGAAGGCACTTACGGATATAAGATCACCCAGGATGTAAGGAAGGCGCTGAATGTGTCAGAGTCAACTCTGTATCCGGTTCTGAGACGACTTCAGAAGGATGAATGTCTGGAGGTCTATGACAGGCAGTTTGACGGCCGGAACCGAAGATATTATAAGGTGACGGAAAAAGGCCTGGTGCAGCTGAATCTATACCGGGTGGAATGGAAATCATATTGTGCAAGAATCAACGATATATTTGAGGGAGGGGTTAATTCATGAATCGTATTGAATATATGAAGCGGCTTGCAGCACTTCTGCAGGATGTGCCAGTGGAAGAGCGAATTGCTGCCATGCAGTATTATAATGATTACTTTGATGACGCCGGAGAGGAGAATGAAGCACAGGTAATCGCTGAGCTTGGAAGTCCGGAGAAGGTAGCTGCAGAGATGAAAGCAGGTCTTGGAAAGAGAACGGAAAATTCAGGTGAGTTCCGGGAGACAGGCTATACAGATACTCAGTTTGAAGAGAAGGATATGCCGGTGAAGTATCGTACATCCGGACAGCGCGGTTTTGAAGAGCAGCAGTCAGGAGATCAGTATGGATATTCAGAAAATCAGACACAGGAGCGTAAACCGTGGACAAATAAATGGCTGAAAATCGCGCTGATTGTATTGATCGTACTGGTGGGAGCGCCGGTTCTGATTCCGGTAGCAATTGGAATTGTATGCTGCGTCTTTGCACTTGCGCTGGTGGCATTTTGCATTTTTATTGCGCTGGTGATAGCGGCAGGAGCAGTGGCAATCTGTGGAATGGTGCTTTTTGTTAAGGGGGGACTGCTGGTTATATCCAGCATGCCGGCAGCGATGATGATCATGGGAATCGGTCTGATCCTGACAGTGCTTGGAATCGTTGCGACAGTTGCATCAGTAAGATTGTGCATAATTGTACTTCCAGGTCTGTTCCGGTTTTTTGTAGACCTGTGCAGAAGGCCGTTTCACAGAAGAAAGGCGGTGGCATAGATGAAAAAAGGATGGAAGATATTTTGGATTATCTGTGGAATAGTGCTCGGTGTGGGAATTGTGTTCTGCATGGCCGGCAGATTTCTTGGAGCTACATTTGATGAAGTGGAAGCTGTGGTGGGAGACGGAATTACGCTTGGAAATGGAAACATTGTCAAATTGTGGGAGCTTCACGATTTTGTAGATTGGGATTCTTCAGATTGGGATTCAGTAGATTGGGAGGACGATATGAATTATGAATACGGAGAGTGTGATGATGAACCGGATTCCAGAGACAGCTATCAGGAAATCCACAAGCTGGATATTGACGTCGGCGGTGTGGAACTGCAGATTTTACCATCGGATGATGAAGATATCCATGTGGTGACCAAAGGAATTTCTTCTAAGTTAAAGTATAGCTGTAAGCAGGATGGAGATACTTTGGATATTAAAACGACAACGAAGCTTCATCTGATCAACCGCATAAGGCATGGCGCAATCTGGGTATATTTGCCGGAAAGGACGCTGGAGGAGGTTGATATATCCAATGCGGCGGGGATTATATATGTGGATACTGTCAATGCCAGGGAATTCAAAATCGATCTGGAAGCCGGCGAGTGTACCGTAGATGATTTTACAGCCCGGGATGCTGATCTGGAATGCGGAGCAGGAGAAATTACTGCGTCGGGAACTGTGCTGCAGCAGATGGATGTAGAATGTGGTGTTGGAGAGATTGACCTGACGATTCTGGGAGATGAAGCAGATTTTAGCTATGAAATAGAGTGTGGCGTTGGTGATGTGACAATTGGAGAACACCATTATAGTGGAATCGGATTTGAACAGAGTGGGCAGTATGAAGATGAATCGGAACACCACGAAGATGAATCGGAACATCATGAGGAAAAGCAGAATGGAAATAAGAAACTGTCCGTCGATTGCGGTTTGGGTGACGTCTGTGTTGAGTTTGTGCAGTAGAAAAATTTAAGGAGGATAAGACTATGGGACCAAAGAGATTATATCGTTCAAGAAATCAGCGCATGATCTGCGGAGTGTGTGGAGGAATTGCGGAATATTTTAATATTGATCCGACGATCATCCGTCTGGCGTTCGTGCTGTTTGGGATGACCGGAAGCGGGGTGCTGGTATATTTTGCAGCAGCCATTATTATTCCGGACGATGCGGCAGCTTATTAACATTCGAGAAGTATGAACCGGGGACATTCTGTCAATACTTCCTGTAAGAGCAGGAAAGGGGCAGATATCATGTCTAAGAAAAAAGAAAAACCGATTGATCTGCGCAGGATCACACCGGAAGAAAAATTAAAATATGAAATTGCAGAGGAACTGGGGCTTCTGGACAAAGTGTTAAGCGAAGGCTGGAAGTCTTTATCCTCCAAAGAAACCGGAAGAATAGGCGGGCTGATTACCAAAAAGCGAAGGGAAACTATAAAAAATAACAGAAATATTAATTAGTATGAACATTTCGTGTCATTACTTGCAAAGGAGACTGCGGTTTGCTACAATTTTTTAAATCGGATAATATTGCAGGTGGTTGTATGAACGAGACGATTCGAGTGTTGGATGTTAATATAGACAATTGTTCGGCAAAGCAGGCGATGAAGGCGTCGGTGGAATATATGGGGACGGCTGTGACCAGTGTGGTGGAGCTTGTTACCATAGAAGCACTTCTGTGTGCTAAGGACGAGCCTGAGCTTAAGGCAGCCATTGAGCAGAGTGATCTGGTTCTGCCGGGACAGAAGGAGATTCTTGAGGCGGCTGGAATTGCTGAGACAAGACGGATTCAGGAAACGAATGCCCAGACCTATCTTAAGATGTACCTGAAGTATCTTCACAAGAACCACTGCAGGATATATCTGCTGGTAGAGACTGAAGAAGAGCTGGACGGGCTGACAGCCTGTCTGTCTGCCTGTTACAGGGGGATTCAGATCGTGGGTGCGGCAAAGGTGGCCCCGGGATCAGAAACCGATGATATGCTGGTGAATGCAATTAACGGAGTTGAGGCTGACAGCGTAATTGCCATACTCTCTCCGCCGGTGCAGGAGGAATTTATAGCGAGAAACCGGAGTCTGATAAACGCCAGAATGTGGCTGGGGGCAGGGAAGCTCATGGAACCAATTTATAAAGAGGAATCAAGACGGGGAAGATGGCGTTCCTTTGTCGATCGTCTTTTCTTTAAGAGAGAGATAGAAAAGAACCGGCGGGAGATGAAAGTACAGGAAGAAATTTAAAATCCCGCGAAAGTATTTTGTACACTATTTCCAGAATAGAAAAATTGAAAATGGATTCAAAAAAGTGAGGAAATTAACAAAAATATGTGATTTCCTCTTTCTTTTTTTGTTGATTTATATTAAGATAGGAAATAGTAATATGCATAACTAGGCAAATGAGAGTGTGAGATATTGTGAAAAATGCATATTGAAATCAGTGGAGGAGATGGAATATGATATCTAATCAGATACTTCAAAACACAATTGATGGGTTGAAGGGAATCACAAGAATTGATTTATGCGTAATGGATACTGATGGAAAGTCTCTTGCGAGTACATTTGCCGAGCAGGGGCATTACGAGGAAGCAGTACTGTCTTTTGTGGAGTCTCCTGCGGACAGCCAGGTGATTCAGGGATATCAGTTTTTTAAGATATTCGATGAACATCAGTTGGAGTACATATTGCTGGCGAATGGTGGAAGTGACGAAGTATATATGGTAGGCAAGATTGCGGTCTTCCAGATACAGAATCTTCTGATTGCGTACAAAGAGCGGTTTGACAAGGATAATTTTATTAAAAATCTTCTGTTGGACAACCTGCTTTTGGTGGACATTTATAACAGAGCCAAAAAATTACATATTGACACAGAAGCAAGACGTGTTATCTTTATTGTGGAGACAGATCATGAGAAGGACAGCAATAAGATGGACAATATTCGGAATGCTCTCAGCAGCAAAACGAAGGATTTCATTACAGCGGTTGATGAGAAAGATATTATCGTTGTAAAGGAGCTGGGGAATGGCGAGGGGTATCCGGAGCTTGAGAAGTCGGCGGCCGGTCTTCTGGATGTTCTGAAGAGTGAAGGTGAAGATGATGTGAGGATCGCCTATGGAACCATTGTGAATGACATCAAAGAGGTTTCAAAGTCCTATAAGGAGGCGAAGCTTGCATTGGATGTAGGTAAGATATTCTTCGATGAGAAGAACATTATCGCCTATAGCACATTGGGAATTGGTCGTTTAATTTATCAGCTTCCGATTCCGCTTTGTAAGATGTTTATCCGTGAAATTTTTGAGGGGAAATCTCCGGATGAATTCGACGAGGAAACACTGGCAACCATTAATAAGTTTTTTGAGAACAGCCTGAATGTTTCCGAGACATCGAGACAGCTTTATATTCATCGCAACACACTGGTGTACAGATTGGATAAGCTGCAGAAAAGTACAGGACTCGACTTGAGAGTATTTGAGGACGCCATTACGTTTAAGATCGCACTCATGGTGGTCAAATACATGAAATACATGGAGTCGATGGAGTATTAAATAATTAGGAGGACAGTATGATTGAATTAACGGAAGTAACGAAAGAGTACTCGAAAGGGGTTTCTGCCCTGAACGGCGTAAATCTTAAGATCGAGCAGGGCGAATTTGTATTTATCGTGGGCGACAGCGGCTCCGGTAAATCAACGTTGATTCGTCTGATCATGAAAGAATTGGAACCTACATCAGGAAAGATTATTGTGAATGGTCAGGATCTTGGCAGATTAAAACATAGAAAGATTCCGATGTACCGCAGGGGAATCGGTGTGGTATTCCAGGATTTCCGCCTGCTGAAGGATCGTAATATTTATGAAAATATTGCATTTGCACAGCGGGTTGTAGAGACGCCTACCCGAATCATTAAGAAGAAGGTTCCGGCAGCGCTGTCTCTGGTAGGATTGGCGCAGAAGTATAAGTCTTTTCCGAAGGAGTTATCCGGCGGTGAGCAGCAGCGTGTGGCGATTGCCAGAGCGATTGTGAATGAACCGGCGATTCTTCTGGCGGATGAGCCTACCGGTAACCTTGACCCGACAAATTCATGGGAGATCATGAAGCTTCTTGAGGAGGCGAATGACCGAGGAACAACGGTATTGGTTGTTACCCATAACCAGGAAATCGTAAACGAGATGAAAAAGCGCGTAATCACAATGAAAAAAGGGGTTATTGTAAGCGACGAAAAAAGGGGTGGGTATAACAATGAGAATTAGTACGATCGGATATTCTACGAAACAGGGATTTAAGAACATAGGAAGAAATAAGATGTTTTCGATTGCGTCAATTGCAACGATGGCAGCCTGTATCCTCCTGTTTGGTATTTTCTTTTCAATTGTAACCAACTTTAGATATATTGTGCAGAAGGCAGAAGAGGGAGTTGCCATTACGGTTATGTTTGATGAGGATGCAACAGATGCACAGATAAAGAAGATTGGGGAAGAGCTGGCAGCCTGTGACGGAGTTCTGGATATTAATTTTGTGTCTGCAGATGATGCGTGGGATCAGTTTAAGGATGATTATTTCGGTGAGGCAAAGGAGCTTGCTGACGGATTTAAAGATGACAATCCATTAAGCGGTTCCGATAACTATGAGGTGTATATGGACGATGTGTCCAAGCAGAAGGATGTGGTTGCTTTTGCTGAGAAGCTGGATGGAGTCCGCAAGGTCAATAAGTCGGATGTGGTTGCCAAGACACTTACCAGTGTGAATAAGCTGATTAGCTATGTATCAATTGTTTTAATTGGAATTTTGCTGGCAGTATCTATTTTCCTGATCAGCAATACGGTTACCATGGGTATTACAGTGCGAAGAGAAGAAATCGCGATTATGAAATATATTGGCGCCAAGGATGGATTCGTCCGGCTGCCTTTTGTAATAGAGGGTCTGGCTATTGGCGTGATTGGAGCAATTATTCCGCTGGTAGGTCTGTATTTCCTGTATGACAAGGCAGTGGCGTATATAATGACTAAATTCAGCCTGCTGAATAATATTGTGGAATTCCTTCCGGTAACGACGGTGTACCGTACACTTCTTCCGGTAGGATTGATTCTGGGAGTTGGCATCGGCTTCCTGGGAAGTTTCTTTACAATCCGCAAGCACCTGAGAGTGTAATAACAGGCAGCCTGGGAGTATATGGTAACTAGTAGGGTAAGCAAAAAAGGGAGACAGACTATGAAGGGTAAAAGATTAGTAAGTATATTATTGACACTCACGCTTGCATTTGGCATGGTGATGCAGGTTCAGGCTTCTTCAATCAGTGAGACCCAGAAAAAGGGCGAGGAACTGCAGTCACAGAAGAGTGCGGCGGAAGCTGAGAAAAAAGAGCTTACAAACCAGCTGAATACACTGATTACTGAGATGGATCAGACAGCTTCTGATATTGAAGCGAAGCAGGATGAGATTGCAGAGAAAGAAGATGAGCTGATTCAGGCGCAGATTGATGAGAATAATCAGTATGAGAGCATGAAGAAGCGCATCAAGTACATGTATGAGAATGGCAATACGCAGTTTATTGAGATTCTCCTGGAATCCAAGAGTATTGGCGATTTCCTGAATAATGCAGAGTATATTGCGCAGATTTCTGAATATGATAGAAATATGCTGACAGAGTTTCAGGATACAGTGAAGCTTGTTGATAAACAGAAGACTGCTCTGGAAGATGAGAAGGCTGAACTGGAGACGTTGCAGACGGAACTTCAGGCGAAGCAGGATAAGCTGAATACTTTGTTGGAAGAAAAGGCAGATGAGATCAGCGATCTGGAAGTGGCAATCGGAGAGAATGCAGCCAAGCTAAAGGCGCTGCAGGAAGCGGCGGCTGAGCAGGCAAGACTACAGCAGGAAGCAGTTACGCCGGTAACTCCAACGCCTGCACCGCAGCCGCCGATCACGCCAACGCCGAGTGGAAATGGAAAGTTAAGCAATCCGTGTCCGTCAGGATGGGTTAGCAGTTACTTTGGAGGCAGAGATTCACCGGGAGGTATCGGAAGCAGTAACCATAAGGGACAGGATTTTGCGGCCAGCTCAGGCAGCCCAATCTATGCGGCAGCCAGCGGGACAGTTACAACTGTAAGCTATAACTCTGCAAGAGGTAATTACGTGGTGGTCAACCACGGCGGTGGTCTGTCTACACTGTATCAGCACTGCAGTGCGATATATGTAAGTGCGGGACAGTCTGTAAGCTGCGGGCAGAATATTGCAGCAGTAGGAACTACGGGAATTTCTACCGGACCGCATCTTCATTTTGAAGTGTGGGAGAATAGTACTCCAGTAGATCCGAGATATTATCTGTAGCGGACAGAAAAGGCAAAGCCTTAAAGATCCGTTCGCTTTATGGGGTAGATAGAATGAAGAATAATAGAGGATTTATAAGAGGGGCGCTTTTAGGCGCCCTTACTGTGTTATTAATCGTAGGAACCGTTTCCTGCGGAGTGGATCTCCCAGGAGTTCGGAATATTGTAAGAAATGCTGTAAAAGATGAAGATTCTGAAGACCATACAGAAACCGTAGACAGTGCTGCGGAGACGAAGCTGGAGCTGCTGGAACAGCTAATTGACAGTTACTATATGGGAGACAAGGATAAGGAAGCTTTGACGGAGGGACTATATAAAGGGTATATTGACGGACTTGGCGATCCTTATTCGGTGTATTATGATGAGGAAGAGACCGAAGCTCTGCAGGAAAGTACCTCCGGCGAATACAGCGGAGTTGGAGCAGTACTCACCCAGGATGCAGAGACCGGAATGATTACCATTCTCCAGGTATATCCGGATTCACCGGCGGAAGAGGCAGGACTTGAGGATAATGACATTCTGTACAGGGTAAATGATGAGGAAGTTACGGGAATTGATCTGACAGAAGTAGTCAGCCATATCAAGGGAGAAGAAGGCACAACTGTCGATATCACTGTGCTTCGCGGAGATGCGGCAGAGGAGATTACGGTTACGGCGACCCGCAGAAAGATTGAAGCGGTGACGGTTTCTTACGAAATGAAGGAAGGGAATATTGGCTATATCCGGGTGACAGAATTTGACAGCGTAACCTATGAGCAGTACAAGGCGGCGCTGGAAGAGCTGGAGAATCAGGGGATGCAGGGATTGGTCGTAGACCTCAGGAGCAATCCGGGCGGTAATCTGGATACGGTCGTTGATATGCTGGATCTGATGCTTCCGGAAGGGACGGTGGTCTCTATGGAGGATAAACAGGGAGAGGAAACGGTATACTCTTCTGACGAAGAACACAAATTTACCAAACCGCTGGCGGTTCTTATGAATGGTTACAGCGCCAGTGCATCTGAGATTTATGCGGGCGCCATTCAGGATTACGGCGCAGGAGAGATTGTGGGAACCCAATCCTACGGAAAAGGAGTGGTGCAGCAGATTTTTGATCTAAGAGACGGAACCAGCGTGAAGCTGACCATCGCAGAGTATTTTACACCAAGCGGCAGAAGTATTAACGGCGAAGGTGTTACCCCAGATGTTGAAATCGAATATGAACCGGATGAGAACAATCCGGATTATGATAATCAGCTTGAGAAGGCAATTGAAGTAGTGCAGAATAAATAGTATAATAGAAAAAGATGCGCCGGATGCGCAAAATATTGGGAAAGGAACAGAATATCATGACAATTTTGATTAAAAATGGCCATGTATTGGACCCTTTGACCGGCAGGGACGGAACCTGTGACGTGCTGGTAGAGGGCGAGCGGATTACCAGAGTGGAGGAAAATCTTTCGGAAGAAGCAGAAAAGGTGATTGATGCCACAGGATGCTATGTAATGCCGGGATTTATTGATCTGCATGTGCATTTCAGAGATCCGGGATTGGAATACAAAGAGACGCTGACTACCGGAGGCAGGGCAGCGGTCAGAGGCGGAGTGACTTCCGTGTGCGCGATGCCGAATACCAAGCCGATTATTGACAATGGAGTGAAAGTGACCGAGGTACAGAACCGTGCAAAAAAAGAGTCCCTGACCAATGTATATCAGCTTGGCTCCGTAACCATTGGCGAGATGGGCGAGGAGCTGTCGGATATCCGGGGAATGGCGAAATCCGGCTGTATCGGTATCAGTGAGGATGGCAAGTCGGTGATGAATGCGTCCCTGTACCGCAGAGGCATGAAGATTGCGAAAGAAGAAGGTATGATCGTATTTGCCCACTGTGAGGACATCACAATGGTGGAAGGCGGCGTCATGAATGCAGATGCCAAGGCAGAAAGCCTGGGATTAAAGGGAATTACCAATTCTGTGGAGGACGTGATTGTGGCAAGGGATATCCTGCTTGCCAAGGAGACCGGTGTGCAGCTTCATCTGTGCCACTGTTCTACAGAGGACAGTGTGAAGATGATCCGTGTTGCCAAGGCAGAAGGCCTTCCGGTAACCGGCGAGGTGTGTCCGCATCATTTTACAATGACCACCGATGATATTACCGGGGATGACGGCAATTTCAAGATGAATCCGCCCCTTAGAAGCCAGGCGGATGTGGATGCGCTGATTCAGGGACTGAAGGATGGAACCATGGATGTGATCTCTACGGATCACGCACCCCATGCGGAGGTGGAGAAGAATCGGAGTATGAAGCTGGCGGCGTTTGGCATTGTGGGACTTGAGACTTCAGCAGCGCTGACCTATACAGAGCTTGTGGACAAGGGGATCTTAACGCCGATGCAGATGGCGGAGAAGATGAGTTACAATCCGGCGAAGATATTAGGACTACAGGAAAAAGGTTCTGTGTCAGAGGGAAAGATTGCAGATATTGCGATTTTTGATCCCGGAAAAGAATACACGATTGATAAAGAGACATTTTTCTCGAAAGGAAAGAATACACCGTTCCATGGACGTAAGGTGAAAGGCGATGTGGTATGCACCATCGTGGGCGGAAAAGTCGTATACGAAGGAGGACAGATCATTGATTAACCAGTTAGTATCCAACATTAAGAAGACCGGAGCGCCAATTGTGGTGGGTCTGGATCCGATGTTAAACTATATTCCGGAGCAGATACAGAAGAAAGCCTTTGCCGAATACGGCGAGACTCTGGAGGGAGCCGGAGAAGCAATCTGGCAGTTTAATAAAGAGATCGTGGATAAAACCTGCGATCTGATTCCGGCAGTAAAGCCGCAGATTGCTATGTATGAGCAGTTTGGCATTCCGGGGCTTGCGGCCTTTCAAAAGACCGTTAAGTACTGTAAGGAGAAAGGCCTGGTAGTCATTGGGGATATCAAACGGGGCGACATCGGCTCGACTTCTGCAGCTTATGCGGCAGGACATCTGGGCCGGGTACAGGTGGGAAGCAAATCCTACGTGCCTTTTGACGAAGACTTTGCTACGGTGAATCCTTATCTGGGGTCTGACGGCATAAATCCATTTATTGACGTATGTAAAGAGGAAAAGAAGGGATTGTTTATTCTGGTTAAAACATCCAATCCGTCCAGCGGAGAATTTCAGGACCGGCTTATCGACGGAAGACCGCTGTACGAGCTGGTCGGCGAGAAGGTTGCAGCCTGGGGCGAGACCTGTATGGGGGATGAGTACAGCTATATCGGTGCAGTAGTGGGAGCGACCTATCCGGAGATGGGAAAGGTGCTTCGTAAAATTATGCCGAAAGCATACATTTTAGTGCCGGGTTATGGCGCTCAGGGAGGAAAGGGTAAAGATCTGGTTCATTTCTTTAATGAGGATGGACTTGGCGCGATCGTAAATTCCTCCCGTGGAATTATAGCCGCATATAGGCAGGAGAAATACGCGCAGTATGGTGCGGAGCATTTTGGTGAGGCTTCCAGAGCGGCAGTGGAGGATATGATTGCAGATATCAGAGGAGCACTTGAGACAAGATAAACAGAAATGACAGGGCGGGATGGTTTTAAAAAGCAGACCGCCTTAAGTCTGTAAAGGAGTAAGAAGATGGCAAAGAAAAAAGAACAGGCGGTTGTCCTGTCTCAGGAACAACTGGCAGATGGAATTTTCAGCATGTGGCTACAAACAGAGGCGGCTTTGGCGGCTGTGCCGGGACAGTTTCTGTCCATGTACACCAATGATGGCAGTAAGCTGCTTCCGCGGCCGATCAGTATCTGTGAGATTGATAAAGAGAAAAATGCCCTGCGCATGGTGTACCGCGTGACCGGCGAACATACCGGAACCAGGCAGTTTTCCCGGATGCAGGCTGGAGATGAGATTCCGGTTATCGGGCCGCTGGGAAATGGTTTTCCGTTGGAGCGGGCGGCAGGTAAAAAAGCCTTCTTGATCGGAGGCGGAATTGGAGTGCCGCCGATTCTTGAGCTGGCGAAGCAGCTTTCCTGTGCTGAGAAGCAGATTGTGGTAGGGTATCGGGATGCACATACATTTTTAAAGGAATCCTTTGCCGAAAATGGAAGTCTGTATATCGCTACTGAAGACGGCAGTATTGGCACCAGGGGAAACGTAATGGACGCCATTCGGGAAAATGGACTAAAAGCAGAGATCATCTATGCCTGTGGACCAACACCGATGCTTCGGGCGATTCAGTCCTATGCCAGCGAAAACCATATTGAATGCTACATTTCTCTGGAAGAACGGATGGCCTGCGGAATTGGAGCATGTCTTGCCTGTGTATGCCAGAGCAAAGAAGTAGATCATCACAGCAATGTGCATAATAAGCGCATTTGTAAGGATGGACCGGTATTCTTATCTACGGAGGTGGAAATCTAATGGATATGTCAGTAAATATTGCAGGAGTGGAATGGAAGAATCCGGTAACAACCGCGTCCGGAACCTTTGGCTCGGGAGCTGAATTTTCGGAGTTTGTAGATTTGAATAAGCTGGGGGCGGTGACCACCAAGGGGGTAGCGAATGTGCCCTGGCCGGGGAATCCGACGCCCAGGGTGGCGGAAGTATATGGAGGCATGATGAATGCCATCGGTTTGCAGAATCCGGGGATTGATCTGTTCTGTAAGAGGGATATTCCTTTTCTAAGGCAGTACGACACCAGGATTATTGTAAATGTCTGCGGTAAGTCCACAGAGGACTATTGTGAAGTGGTGGAGCGGCTTGCAGATGAAGATGTGGATATGCTGGAAATCAATATTTCCTGCCCCAACGTAAAGGAAGGCGGAATCGCTTTCGGTCAGAACCCGAAGGCTGCCCAAGAGATTACAAAAGCAGTAAAAAAATATGCCAGACAGCCGGTTATTATGAAGCTCAGTCCTAATGTAACGGACATTGGGGAGATGGCAAGAGCCGTGGAAGCAGGGGGAGCGGATGCTATCTCTCTGATCAATACCCTGACCGGTATGAAAATCGATATTCATCGGAAGACCTTTGCCATTGCCAATAAGACCGGAGGCGTTTCAGGCCCGATCGTACATCCAATTGCAGTGCGCATGGTCTATCAGGCGGCTCAGGCGGTGAAGGTGCCGATTATTGGTATGGGCGGTATCTGCTGCGCCGAGGACGCCATTGAAATGATTCTTGCGGGAGCCAGCGCAGTGTCTGTCGGGACAGCAAATTTTCACAATCCGGCTGTTACGATGGAGATTGTGGATGGTATTGAGAAATATATGCAGCAACATGGCTTTGCAGATATTGCAGACATGGTAGGAATTGTGCAATAATCAGTTGGGAATATGGAATGTACAAAGGAGGAGTACAAATGGAGATCAGAGAGGGCTATATGCCATATCTGGAGTACCAGACTTATTACCGCATAGCGGGAAAAAAGACAGGGGACAAGAAGCCGTTAGTGCTTCTGCACGGGGGACCGGGGTCTACCCATAATTATTTTGAAGTGTTAGACAGATTGGCAGAGGAGGACGGACGGCAGCTGATTATGTACGATCAGCTTGGCTGCGGCAATTCTTATGTAGAGAATCGTCCGGATCTCTGGAATTCCAGGGTCTGGATTGAAGAGCTGATTGCATTAAGAGAGCATCTGGGACTAGATGAGATGCATCTGTTAGGACAATCCTGGGGCGGAATGCAGACCCTGGAGTATGTGTGCAATTATAAACCGGAAGGACTAAAGAGTATCATTCTTTCCAGTACTCTGCCGGCATCCTGGTTATGGGCCAAGGAGCAGCAGCGGATGATTGAGCAGCTTCCCAAAGAAATGCAGGAAGCGATTGCCAGGGCAACAGAGTCCGGTGATTACAGCAGCCCGGAGTATCAGGCAGCAGAGGCGGAGTATATGCTGCGCCACTGTGCAGGAGAAGTTCCGGAGGATGCGCCGGAGTGTCTGAGAAGATCAAAAAGGAGCGGAAGAGAATCCTATGTGGTGGGCTGGGGACCCAATGAATTTACGCCCCTTGGTACACTGAAAGACTACGATGTGATCGAGCAGCTTCCGGATATCAGGGAACCGGCGCTGATCATTAATGGGGGAAATGATCTGTGTACACCATATGTTGCTAAATTTATGTATGACCGGATTCCGAATGCACGGTGGGAACTGTTCCGCACCTGCCGTCATATGTGTTTTGTGGAAGATAACGAGGGATACATAGAGCTTTTGAAGGAATGGCTGAATCAGCACGATTAAAGCGGCAATAAATGAAATCAGGCAACAAAATTATGGATGAAAGAGAGAGGTAACAGAAATGAGTATACCAGAAAGATTGTGTGCGCTTCGAAGCGTTATGGCAGAGAAGGGGATTGATGTTTACATGATTCCGACGGCTGATTTTCATCAGAGTGAATATGTGGGAGATCATTTCAAAGCCAGAGAATATATTACCGGATTTGACGGTTCGGCAGGAACGGCTGTGATTACGGAGGAAGAGGCCGGGCTTTGGACTGACGGCAGATATTTTCTGCAGGCGGCGAAACAACTTGCAGGTACAACGATTGAATTGAGGAAGATGGGAGAACCGGAAGTGCCCACCATTTCTGAGTATCTGGAAAAGACTTTGCCGGAGGGAGGAACCCTTGGCTTTGACGGAAGGGTGATTTCGGTAAGTGAAGGTCAGGAATACGAAGCAATCGTCGCAGGGAAACATGGAAAAATCCAGTATCAGGAGGATCTGATCGACGCTGTGTGGGAAGATCGGCCGGAACTTTCCAAAGAGCCGGCATTTGCCCTGGGACTAGAATATACCGGTGAGACTACGGCCAGCAAGCTTGAGAGAATCCGCAAAGAGATGAAGAAATATGGTGCAGACGCCCATGTACTGACGACACTGGATGACATCTGCTGGACCCTGAATATCCGCGGAAATGATGTAGAGTATTTTCCGTTGGTGTTAAGCTATGCGGTCATCACGCCGGACAGTATGGAACTCTATATCGATGAAAGTAAACTGAGTGAGGCCCTGAAGGCAGAGCTTGCGAAGGACGGGATCTGCTTCCACCCATATAATGATATTTATGAGGATATCAAAAAGTTTGGCGGGGAAACGACCCTTCTGATGGATGATGAAAGATTGAACTATGCGCTCTACAAGAACATTTCAGAGAGTGTTACGAGGATAAATAAACAAAATCCGGAGATACTGTTTAAAGCGGTCAAGAACGAGGCTGAGGTTGCCAACATCCGCAAGGCTCAGATCAAGGACAGTGTAGCCCATGTGAGATTTATGAAATGGCTCAAAGAGAATGTGGGTAAAATCCGGATTACTGAGATGAGCGCGTCAGATAAGCTGGATGAGTTCCGTGAGCAGATGGGTAATTTCCTGAGCCCAAGCTTTGACCCGATCAGCGCCTACGGGGAGCATGGGGCGATCGTACACTATTCCTCTTCGCCGGAGACCAATGTGGAATTAAAGAAGGGAGGATTCCTCCTGACCGATACAGGGGCTGGATTTTATGAGGGATCCACAGATATTACCAGAACCTATGCGCTGGGAGAAGTGTCTCAGGTGATGAAAGATCACTTTACACTGGTAGCGGTAAGTAACTTAAGCCTTGCAAATGCTAAATTCCGCAAGGGTTCCAGTGGATTGACGCTGGATTATCTGGCAAGAAGACCGTTCTGGGAGCGGAATCTGGATTATAATCATGGAACCGGACATGGCGTCGGATATCTTTTGAATATTCACGAAGGACCAATTGGTTTCCGCTGGAAATACCGCGTCGGCGAGTCCTGGGAGTTCGAGAAGGGCATGGTCATCACCGATGAGCCGGGCATCTATATCGAAGGCTCTCATGGAATCCGTCTGGAAAATGAGCTTCTGGTATGTGAAGGTGAGAAGAATGAGTATGGTCAGTTCATGTATTTTGATGCCATTACCCTGATTCCATTTGATCTGGATGCCATCAATCCGGAGATGATGACGGCAGAAGAGAAGAAGCTTCTGAATGATTACCATGAGAAAGTATATGAGACTCTGTGCCCGTATCTGGAAGAAGAAGAGCGGGAATGGTTAAAGAAGTATACAAGGCAAGTTATGTAATTAAAATGCTGCAAAAAGAAGATATAGAAAATATCAATAATAGCGGTCTTATAGAAAAAAACGATTTCATATATTGAACAAAATTTGCTATAATATGTGAACACAAAAATCACATTTTATTATAAGGGAGAGAGCTATGAAAAAGAAAGTATTAAGCGTATTGTTGTGTACTGCAATGGTAATGTCTCTTGCTGTTGGCTGTGGTTCTTCAGCAGATGAGAAGGAGACCGAGACCAAGGAAGAGACAGCGGAAGAGGAGACAGCAGAGCCGGTAGAGGCTGAGGCTGTAGATCAGAGAACCGTCTATGTAACGCCGGAATGGGTAAAGAGTGTAATCGACGGTAATCAGGAAGGCTATGAGGATTACATTATCTGCGAGGTTTCCTACGCTGATGTAGATTCTAGTCCGGATTATAAGGACGGACATCTTCCGGGTGCGATCCATGTAGGAGATATTGAAGTAGAGGATGCTACCGGTTCCGAAGAGGGAGCATATAATCTGCTGGCTCCGGAAGAAGTAGAGAAGAACCTGCTTTCTCACGGCATTACCAAAGACACAAAGGTTATCATGTACGGACAGGACCCGGCAGGTGTGGGCCGTGTGGCTTATGCATATATCTGGGCAGGTGTTGAGGATGTTAAGATTCTCAACGGTGGTATTGACGCATGGAAGGAAGCTGGATATGACCTTGAGACAGAGGCCAATGAAGGCGAAGCAGCAGAGGACTTCGGAACAACTGTTCCGGCACATCCGGAATACTGGGTATCCATCGAAGATGCGAAAGACAGATTGGAAAATGATGACAACTTCAAGCTTGTCAGCATCCGCAGCGAGGAAGAGTGGTTAGGCGAGACCAGCGGATACAATTACATGGACAAGGCTGGTGAGCCGGAAGGCGCCGTATGGGGCAAAGGTGCAAAGACAGCATTTGACGTGGCGGATTTTGTCAATGAAGATGGAACTGTTAAGGATCTGGAAGGCTTGAAGGAAGTATGGGCTGATTGTGATTTTACACTGGACAATCATCTTTCCTTCTACTGTGGTACAGGCTGGAGAGCAACCGTCCCATTCCTGGTACTCTATGAGAATGGCTATGATAACATCTCTGTTTATGACGGAGGCTGGTATGAGTGGCTGATGCATGATGATTATCCGGTACAGGTAGGTGATCCTGCAAGCGATGACTGTGAGCATACAACCGTAGGAGAGCTTCCGACAGGAAAGGCTGCAGAATACTAAAATATAAGAATGAAGAACTGTGTAAACGCTGCTGCCTGAAGGCGGCAGCGTTTATTGCTATGGAGGAAAGATGAAAAGAATTTTGTTTGTATTACTGGATATACTGTCGGCCGCATTCCTGATCGGAGGTTATGTGATACAGTATTTCACAAAGAACAAGCTGGGAATGGTAAGATGGGTGAACTTTCAGGAAAGAAAAACCAGGGAGGCAGTACCTGTTGATATATTGAAATATGCTGCGGTAATCGTGGTACTGCTGCTTGCAGTTATTATTATCAGAGAATTTCTCAAAAAGAGGCTGAATCTTGGCAGATTGGACGGGGTAATGGTGGCAGTCATGGTGATACTTGTTGCTGGCTATCTTGGAGCAACGCTGTTTGTTACAATCGAAGTTACACCTGCTTATTTTATGGTTCTGCCTATGATTGGAGCGGCAGCGCTATTGCAGGTGATAAGAAGCGGAATTGCGGTTTGGACGTGCAGAGATGAAAAATAAAAAACTATGGATATTCATTGGAATCATTCTGGTGATTCTGATTTTAAATCATATATTCGGATGGTCTTCTTATATCGGAGACATGGATAATCTGAAATTTCTTGAGGATATGGTACAGAAGAATCTGGCGCTGGCGGTCTGTATCTATATAGCGCTGACGGTAATCGGGTGTGTGGTACTGGCTCTTCCGGGCATAACCTTTGCCGTTGCCGCTGGGCTTTTATTTGGACCGGTTCTGGGAACTTTCTGCTGTTCGGCTGCAACAACACTGGGAGCAATGCTGGCGTTTGTTGTGGGAAGATTCTTCCTCAAGGACAGTATCAGGCCGGTGGCGATGAAGAATAAGTATCTGAAGAAATGGCTGTTTGATGAGTCGGGCAGTAATGAAATCTTTATTCTTATGATTACCAGGCTCGTGCCGCTGTTCCCATACAATCTTCAGAACTTTGCCTACGGGGTGACAGACATTAAATTTGCCACATATTCAATCTGTTCGCTGATTTTTATGCTGCCGGGGACTGCGATGTATACGGTGGGAACGGCCGGGCTGGCGGACAAAGAGAACCGGGTGCTTTATATTGGAATCGCCCTGGCGCTGGCGGCTGTGGTAATGGGAATCGGCGCGTATCTGAAGAAGCATTATGTGCAGGAAGAGCAGGTGATGGCGGATGAAGAATAGACATACGGATGTTTCCGCGTGTGTGCACTGCCATAAATGTCAGGAGCACTGCCTGTTTCTTAAAAAATATCAGATGGATATCGGAGATGAGGATAAGTTAAAGGAGCTTGCCTATCACTGTTTTCTGTGCGGGAAATGTACGGAAGTCTGTCCAAAGGGGATTGACGGCAGGGAATACATTCTGAATCTGCGGCGGCAGCAGGTGGCAGAGGCTGATGGAAGACTACGGGAAAAAGGGTATGGAATGCTGCTTTGGGAGAAGCAGAATTACCGTTTCCGCAATTACAGAAATGCCTCTTCCGGGAGTCTGCTGTTTCCGGGATGTAATTTTCCTTCTTTTTATCCGAAGACCACGAAGAAGCTGGTTCAATTACTTTCGGAAACGGCGGGAATCGGCGTAGCCTATGACTGCTGCGGAAAGCCGGTGGCAGAGCTTGGTCTGGAAAAGCAGGAGGAACAGATTATCCGGCGCATGGATCAGGAGATGGTTTCGCGCGGCGTGACCGAGGTCATTATGGTGTGTCCGAACTGTTATTATTTCCTAAAGCCAAGACTATCGGTTAAGGTGGTCAGCATCTACGAGAAGCTGTCGGAGCTTGGACTTGGAAAAAGGATTCCGGGCGGCGGACCGGTCTTTCTCCCCTGTCCTGATAGAGAATCGCGGAAATGGCTGAAGCAGATGGAAGCTTTTATGGAGAGGCCCTGTGAGCCGATAGAGCAGGTGATGTGCTGTGGCCTGGGGGGATGTGCGGGTGCGAAAGAGCCTGAGCTTGCCAGAGAGCTTGCAGAGAAAATCGGCCGGAAAGAGCCCACCTATGTATATTGTGCTTCCTGTGGGGGGAATCTTACCAGAAACGGATGCGGAGATGTCCGGCATGTGCTGGCAGAGATTTTGGAGACCGGGGAACAGCCGGATACGGGAAAATCTTTGCTGAACCGTGCAAAGACGAAATGGCTGTAAGAGGGATACAGAATGCAAAGGAAGAATGCGATTATCATATTTACAAGAATACCGGCTGCCGGGAAGACGAAAACACGGCTGATGCCTTATCTGACGCCTGAAGAGTGTAAGAAGCTGCATCTTTGCTTCCTGCGGGATATTGCGAAGCAATGCCGGAAGGCAGCGGCAGATATCTATGTCTGTTACACCCCGGAGGGAGAGCCGGGGGAATTAAAGGATATTTTTGGCAGGCAGGCGGGATACTTTTCTCAGAAGGGCGAAAACCTTGGGGCGCGGATGGAGCAGGGGATCCGTCAGGTACTGGAATGGGGGTATCAATCCTGCGTGCTGATCGGTACGGATATTCCGGAGATTCGGGGCAGCGATCTGAGGCAGGCATTTACCATACTGGAAGATAAAGATGTGGTGTTTGGGCCAACGGCAGACGGCGGTTATTATCTTGTGGGAATGAAAAAGCTTCATTCGGAAGTGTTTGCCGGACAGAGCTACGGACATGGAAGCGTACTTACAAACACGATGCGGGCGTTTGCAGAGACGGGAATCAGAACTGGCAGTATCCGTATGCTTCATGATCTGGACACGAGAGAGGACCTGTGCGGTTACCGGGAACGGATGCGGGAGTTTCCGGCGCTTCAGGAGACGGAAACCGGAAAGTATTTAATGAGAAAGCTCCGGATATCGATCATCGTTCCCATTTATAATGAAGAAAAGACGATAGAACAATTACTTGCACAGCTAAGGCCGCTGCAGAAGTCCTGTGAGATTCTGCTGGTGGACGGGGGAAGCACAGATCGGACTTTGGAGTACATTACACCGGAGTTTAAGCTGCTTCATTCTCCGAAGGGCCGGGCGAATCAGATGAATCTGGGAGCAAAGGAAAGCAGTGGGGACGTGCTGTTCTTCCTGCACTGTGACAGTGAGCTTCCGAAGAGCCCCCTGGCGGAGATTCGGTATGTGATGAAGGATCACCGGGCGGGATGCTTTGGCGTTGCCTTTCACTCCCGGCATTTTTTCATGTGGACCTGCCGGGTGATTTCCAATCACCGGATCAAAGACCGCAAAGTGATGTTTGGGGATCAGGGAATTTTTATCACCAGAGAATTGTTCTTTCAGGCAGGGATGTTTCCTGAGCTTCCGATTATGGAGGATTATCAGTTTTCTCTGACTTTGAAGGAAATGGGCGTGAAGCTTGGAATGGCGAGGCACCGTATTTATACTTCAGACCGGAGATTTCCGAAGAAGACCATACCGATGCTTCGGCTGATGTGGAAAATGAACCGGCTCCGGAAGATGTACCGGGACGGTGTGGCGGTTGAACGGATTGCAGAGATGTACAGAGATGTACGGTAAGGAGTGTGGCATTTGGAGAGGATTCAGGGATTATCAGACTATGTTAGAAGGAAGGACTACCGGCAGGCGCTGGGGCTTCCGGCAGAAGTGGCGGAAGAGTACCGTTTGTTTGCCCAGGGGGAATATAACATCAATTATATTTTTATCCATCCGCTTACCGGAAAGAGGCTGCTGCTTCGCGTAAACTGTGGAAGCCAGATGCATCTGGAGGATCAGATCGGGTATGAATTCCGGGCTTTGAAGATGCTGGAGCCTTCCGGCAGAACGCCGGAGGCCGTCTACGTGGATGGCAGTAAGCGATTTTTAGACCATGGCGTGATGGTTATGGAATATTTACCCGGAAAGGCGCTGGATTACCATAAGGATATGGGACTGGCGGCGGAGATACTGGCGGACATTCACAGTACGGGCGTGCCGGAAGGTATGATTCCGGAGGAAACAGACCTTGTGGGAGAACAGACGCTGATCAGCTCGAAGAATCCTTTGGAGGCGATTTTAAAAGAGTGTGAGCAGATGGTAAAAACCTATATGGAATCCCCGCTGGGCGATGAGGGCACGAAAAGGCAGATCCGCAAAATGCTGGATACGGGATGGGCGAAGATAAAGGATCTTTCCCAGAAGGAGACATATCGGTGCTGTATCAATACGGAGCTGAATTCTACGAATTTCCTGATCAATGGACCGGGAGAAGCAAATTATCTGATTGACTGGGAGAAGCCTTTGTATGGCGATCCGGCTCAGGATCTGGGACATTTTCTGGCGCCGACGACTACCTTCTGGAAGACGGATGTGATTCTGGGACAATCGGAGATGGACGCGTTTCTGGAGGACTATATCCGGGCGGTGGACGGCAGGTTTCCCACGGACGGACTGCGGGAAAGAGTATCGGTGTTTGTGCCGGTTACCTGTCTGCGGGGTGTGACCTGGTGTGCGATGGCGTGGGTGGAGTACCAGCAGCCGGACAGACTGATTTTTAATGAATCAACCTTCCGAAAGCTGGATGCTTATCTGGACGGAGCATTTTTGGAGGATATAGATTCACTTCTAATTTCCTGATGAAGTGGAATAGTTATAGATATTACAAGGGAGACAGATATGGAAAAGAAAAAGATCAACTGGACTGGAAAGGCTGTCATAGCGGTATTATTTGCAGCGGCGGTTCTGCTTTATCTGCTTGTGCCGGGCGTACACGATCTGGCACAGAAAATTGTCAAAATGTTTGCCAGTGGGGATTTTACGGAAGTGAGGATGTTCATGGAATCCTACGGGGCATATGCGGCGGTAGTATCCTTTCTGCTGATGATACTGCAGTCCATTGCAGCGCCGCTTCCGGCTTTTCTCATCACCTTTGCCAATGCGAATTTGTTTGGATGGGTGAAAGGGGCAGTTTTGTCCTGGAGCAGCGCGATGGCAGGTGCGGCCGTCTGCTTCTACATAGCAAGGATTCTGGGGCGTGACGTGGCGGAACGTCTGACCAGCAGGAGCGGACTTCAGCAGATCGATGTGTTTTTTGAACGGCACGGGCGGCTCAGTATTCTGATTGCAAGGCTTTTGCCTTTTATTTCATTTGATATTGTAAGCTATGCGGCTGGCCTGACCTCCATGTCCTTTGGCAGTTTCTTTATTGCCACGGGAATCGGACAGCTTCCGGCGACGATTATTTATTCGTACGTGGGCGGTATGCTGACCGGCGGGGCAAAGCTGCTTGTGACAGGGCTTCTGATCCTGTTTGCGTTATCAGGGCTGATCGTCCTGATACGGCAGGTTTATGTAGAAAGACAAAAAAAGAAGGAGGAAAAGTAAATGGAAACCTATTATAATCCGGAGGATCTGGCGAAATTTGGCACGATGGGCGAGGAGGCGCCGGAGCTGTGGGACAAATTCATGCAGTATTATGGAGCGGTCTTTGCGGAAGGGGCGCTGACGGCAAGGGAGAAATCTCTGATTGCACTGGCAGTTGCCCATGCGGTTCAGTGTCCTTACTGCATCGATTCCTACACCCAGGATTGCTTATCCAAGGGCGTGGACGAGGAACAGATGACGGAGGCGGTTCATGTGGCGGCGGCGATCCGTGGCGGAGCGACGTTGGTCCACGGTGTGCAGATGAAAAATATGGTAAAGAAACTGGAGTTCTAAGATGGAAATAAGAGAGAAATTTCGGGAATTAACAGAGATACCGGAGTTTGAAAGCCGGATTGAGGATGAACAGATCAAAATGACCGGAGAGCATATGGAAGTGCTGCAGGTCAATGTGGGACGTCTTTGTAATCTTGCCTGTAAGCACTGCCATGTAGAAGCAGGGCCGAAGCGGACCGAGATTATGAGCAGAGAGGTGATGGAGGCCTGCCTTGAGGCATATGGGATGCAGGGCTTCCGGACGATTGATATTACCGGGGGAGCGCCGGAGATGAATCCGAATTTCCGCTGGTTTGTAGAGGAAGCGGTAAAAATCTGTCCTCATGTAATTGTGCGGACGAACCTGGTGATCATGCTGGAAGAAGGGTATGAGGATTTACCGGAGTTCTACGCCGCGAATAAGGTAGAGCTTGTCTGTTCTCTTCCGCACTACAAGGCTAAGAATGCTGACCGCCAGAGAGGGGAAGGGGTATTTGAGGGCTCCATTGAGGTATTGAAGAAGCTGAATGCAATTGGCTATGGAAGGAAACCGGAGCTGGTGCTGAATATGGTGTATAATCCGGGCGGAGCCTTCTTCCCGCCGGCACAGGGCGCCATTGAACGGGAATATAAAGACCGGCTGGGAAGGGAGTATGGCATTGTGTTTAACAATCTGTTTACGATCACGAATAATCCCATCGGACGATTTGGAGGATTCCTGGTAAGAAGCGGGAATCTGGCAGGATATATGCAGAAGCTGTACGGCGCATTCAACGGAAAAACTCTTCCGAATATGATGTGCAGAAGCCAGGTTTCCGTAGGATGGGACGGCTCACTTTATGACTGTGATTTTAATCAGGCGCTAGGTATGGAGATTTCTACGGGAGAGACGATCATGACTCTGGCGAAGCAGCCATACCGGCCAAGAAGAATCTGCTTTGACAAGCACTGTTACGCCTGCACGGCGGGTCAGGGCTCAAGCTGTGGCGGAAGTACGGAGGGATAAGAAGGATGGAAAAAGAAATAATTGCGAAACAGTTTATGAAGGGCTTTGACTGTTCTCAGGTTGTACTGGAGCGTTATGCAGAGAAGCTTGGGATCACACCGGAGATGGCAAATCGGATCGGAGCCGGCTTTGGCGGCGGCATGGGCAAAGGCGAGACCTGCGGAGCTGTAACCGGGGCGATGATTGCTCTTGGTATGAAGTATGGCCACTGTCAGGAAGAGCATATGGAGCAGAAGGATGTGATGAATGTAAAAAGGGATGAATTTCTGGAAGCGTTTCTGAAAGAATATCCGGCCTGTTCCTGTAAAGGTCTTCTGAAGTATGATATTTCCAAACCGGAAGAGATGCAGAAGATTCTGGATGAAGGATTATTGTTTGATTTCTGTCCTCAGGTTGTGGCAGACGTGATGAAGATTCTGGATGATATGATCTAGAAACACGGTGTACATATTTTGTGACACCTGCAGGATCTGCCACTGGCAGCTCCCTTCGAATACCTGGCAACGTAAAATCCGCTGTATCTGATGATTTGTTCAGTACAGCGGATTTTAAAATATTCCGTCCATTGGACTTCTCCTCCTTATTCTATTTTCTATCTATCTTAAACTATTCTTCATAGTATTCGTAAATCACTCTATATTTTATCAATTCTTCTAATGTTTCAGCACATTTTACTTTTTACTCAACTTTTACTTTTCATCGTTGTTAAGATAGATGTTATTGGGATTTGATACTTAGTACATTGGACTATACCTCGTTTCTTAAAATTTATTTGTTTGGGCTTTTATTTAATATTTTGGTGGTCCGTCCTCCTTTTGTTTATTTTTTTGATTTCTCTTTTGTTTTGTTGATATTATAATATCTCATTATTCCACAATTGTCAATAGAAAAATCAAAAAAATTTTAAAAAAATAAATAAAAAATTGAAAATGAATAATTTTAATAGAAGTAAATGTATAAAAAGTTTTAAAAATATAGAATATTCAGAAAATTTGAGCTAAGAAATTATTGCGGCAGACAGGAAAATTTATTATGATTAGAGAAGAAAAATGAGAATGAGGTGATATAGATGGGATTCGAGATACAGATTTTGAATTGGATACAGACCCTCCATACGGAGGCCGGAGATCTGCTGATGCCGCTTATTACATCCCTTGGGGACAGTGGGTTCATATGGATTGTACTGACGGCGGTTTTGCTTGTGATCCCAAAGACCAGGAAGATGGGAGTGGTTCTTCTGGCAGCGCTTGTACTGGATGTGGTTCTTTGCAATGGGATTATTAAGAATCTGGTGGCCAGGACACGTCCGTATGATGTTAATACGGCTGTGCAGCTGCTGGTCCGGAAACCCCGTGATTATTCCTTCCCGTCCGGTCATACGGCGGCTTCTTTTGCATCGGTATCGGCATTGTATTTTGCAGGGGAGAAAAATTTATGGAAGCCTGCACTGGCGCTGGCGGTTTTGATTGCATGTTCCAGATTATATCTGTATGTGCATTTTCCGACAGATGTTCTTGGCGGCGCGCTGCTTGGCGTGCTATGCGGGTATCTGGGAAACAGACTTGTTCAGAAATTTCTGTTCACAAGAATAAAGGAAAGAAAAGAGGGTTGACTCTCACATTGTGGCAGGCATTATGATGGATTTGAGCTCAAAGATGTGCGGATTGAAGGCCGGAGCTTCGTTCCGTATAGTTCCCGGGAGGTAACAGAATGTTAAAAATAGGAGATTTTTCAAAACTATCCAGAGTGAGTATCCGAATGCTGCGCTACTATGATGAGATTGGCCTGCTGAAGCCGGTGAAAATAGATACATTTACCGGATATCGGTATTATAGTGAGGAACAGCTTCCGATTATGGCCAGGATCAATTCCCTGAAGGATATGGGATTTGGCCTTACCGTAATCCGGGAGATGTTAGAGTGCTATGATGACAAAGAGGTTATAGGGCATTATCTTGAGAATCATTATGCAGAGCTTACTGCATTATCGGTGGAGACAGCACAGCGGTTACAACTTCTGGAGACAGCCATAACGCGGCTGAGAAAGGATGAAAGTATGAGCTATGATGTTGTGTTGAAAATTTTGCCCAAAAGACAGGTGGCAAGCGTTCGTCGGATCATTCCGGCCTATGAGCAGGAAGGGATGCTGTGGCATATGCTGTTTCAAGAGACGGCCCCTTTGAATTTGGTTATGGAAGACCCTCCATTTACAAGTGCAGTTCTCCATGATCGGGAATTTAAAGAAGCAGATGTGGATGTAGAGGTGCAGGTGAGCGTAAAAGGCAATTATCCGGATACGGAGCATGTGCAGTTTAAGGAGGAGCCGGAAGTAACGGCTGCCAGTACCACATTTCAGGGGGATTATAAACAGTTCCGGGATGTTTATGCATCGCTGGCTGCCTGGGTAAGCTCCAATGGATATGAATTTTGTGAAGGAATGCGGGATATTTACCATGTAAGTCCCCATGAAACCCAGAACCCGGAGGAATGGGTCACGGAGGTGTGCTGCCCGGTACGAAAAAGGAAATAGGGCTTGACAGTGATGGAAAGATATTTTATACTACAGATGGTTAGATAAGACTAACTGAAGAGTCTGCGCACCGTTTTTATTCGGTGCGCAATATAAGGACTATGAGTTAGATATAACTAACCGAAATATATAAAATGAAAGAAGAGGGAAAAATATGAGTAAGATAGCAGTAGTTTATTGGAGCAGTACAGGAAATACAGAGACGATGGCCACAAAGGTAGAAGAGGGAGCAAAAGCAGCCGGAGCAGAGGTTTCCGTATTTACGGCAGATGCTTTCTCTGCTTCTAAGATGGATGAATTTGACGCAGTTGCATTCGGCTGCCCGGCAATGGGAAATGAAGTTCTGGAAGAAAGCGAATTTGAGCCGATGTTCTCTGAGTGCGAGGCGAAGCTGAAGGATAAGAAGATTGCTTTGTTCGGTTCTTATGGATGGGGCGACGGAGAATGGATGAGAAACTGGGAGGATACCTGCAAAGCAGCCGGAGCAGTGCTTGTTCATGAGTCTGTAATGTGCAATGAAGCGCCGGATGACGATGGGGAAGAACAGTGCCGTGAACTGGGAAAGGCACTTGCATAGAGTAAAGTGGGCAATGTCGAAAATCCATGTGCTTGTAAAAATACAGGCCATGGATTTTTTTGCCGCCAGAAAATTCCTCCGCAATCTTTTTATGCCTGTGGGATAATTTTATTCTTATGACTAGTTATTTTGTAAATGCTATGATAGAATGAGAAAAGACTAAAAGCCAAAGGCCAATAGGCTAAAACAGGAGGTTTTTGAAGATATGGAACAGTATAAGTCAGATTTTATTGAGTTTATGGTAGAGAGCAATGTGCTGAAGTTTGGAGAATTTACGCTGAAGAGCGGCAGAAAGTCTCCGTTTTTTATGAATGCGGGAGCCTATGTGACAGGTACTCAGCTTCGAAGATTAGGAGAGTATTATGCGCAGGCAATTCATGATACGTACGGATTGGATTTTGATGTATTATTTGGGCCGGCCTACAAAGGAATCCCGTTGGCAGTAGCCACTACGATGGCGATCAGTGAACTGTACGGAAAGGATATCCGCTACTGTTCTAACCGAAAAGAAGTAAAGGATCATGGAGATACCGGTATTCTGCTGGGAAGTAAGCTTCAGGATGGCGACCGGGTGGTAATCATTGAGGATGTGACAACCTCCGGAAAGTCTATCGAAGAGACATTTCCAATTATTAAGGCACAGGCAGATGTGGAAGTAAAGGGGCTGATGGTTTCCCTAAACCGCATGGAAGTAGGTAAGGGCGGCGAAAAATGCGCGTTAGATGAGATTAAGGATCTGTATGGATTTGAGACCAGTGCGATTGTGACGATGGAAGAGGTTGTGGCGTATCTGCACAACCGGGAATGTCAGGGAAAAGTTGTGATCGACGATACATTAAAATCAGCAATTGACGCATATTATGATATGTACGGTGTGAAATAACAGGAGGAATTACAGATGAATGAAAAAGCATATAAAACAATGGGACTTAGCGGAGCTGCTAATATTACTATCGGTATTATCATGATCGTTGTAGGAACTGCCGCAGGGATTGTTGCGATCGTCTGTGGGGCGCGCCTGCTTAAGAACAAAGAGGGCTTGATGTTCTAATATGTATGGAAGAGGAAAGAGACTGCGCATTTTAGGGAAGATATTATTTATCTTATATATTGGATTTATTGTTTATTTCCTGCTTTTTTCAGAATGGTACGGAAGAACCGGTGTGATGCAGGAGTATCGATATAATCTGGTGCTTTTTAAGGAGATAAACAGGTTCTGGACATATAGAGAGCAGCTGGGGTGGTATGCAGTGTTTACCAACCTGTTTGGCAATGTACTTATTTTTCTGCCTTTTGGATTTTTTCTTCCGATGGCAAGTAAATACCGAAGCTTTTTTGCGGCTGTATTTTACAGCTTTGCACTTAGTCTGTGCGTAGAGACGTTCCAGCTTCTTGCAAAGGTGGGAAGCTTTGATGTGGATGATCTGCTTTTGAATACGCTGGGCGGAGCACTGGGCTATATTGTGTTTGTGATATGTGCAGCGATAAGGAGAAGACATGGGGTTAATAAGACGAAGAGAAGCGGCAGACGATAAAGCGAGAGAGCGCCAGAGGCGCAAACGTGAAAAAGAAAGGCGCAGACGCCGTACTTATAAATATGGACAGACGGAGGTGAAGCATTCCAGGAGGGGAATACTGTCCTGCACGCTGGCTTTTATATCAGCGTTCTTAATGGTGCTTATTTTTTCTGTCTCATACATAAGCAGAGGTGAGGTGAATATCTTCATCGGACTTGCAGGAATTATGGCGTTTGTAATTGCAGTAGTGGGGCTGCTCCGGGGAATTGAAGGATTTAGGGAGCGGAATAAGAATTATGCATCCTGTAAAGTTGGCGTTGTGTGTAATGGAATTTTGCTGCTTGCATTTGCAGCAACATTTATAAGGGGGCTGTTTTAATTATGATAGAGAGATATGAACTGGCAGCAGAGCGGATCAGACAGATACCGGAAGAGGAGTCGGTAAGACTCCCCTTCCGTATGTATTTTAAGAAGGTTTCAGAATTTGTGCTGATGCTTGCCGAACTCCGGGAGAAAATAGAAGATGGAAGTTATATGGAACTTTCCATGGAACAGCTGAAGGAGTGGAACCAAAGACTGTATGAGGACATTCTGCCGGAAAATTACGGGACAAGTTATGGAAATCCGGCATATGCTGTGGAGCAGTTTGGAGAAGAATATGGACAGATTTTGAGCTTTTTATATACAGAGCTGAGAGGCGGAATTGCCTATGTTTTTGAAGGGAAGACCGAGTATCTCACGATTCTGATGGAGCTGTTTATTGAAGTCTATAACTGCTTTGAGGTATCTGGTGGAGTGGATGAATTAAAAGATATGATTTACTGGTACGCCAGCGACTACTGTGATGTGTTTGCGGCAGACCGGATTTTGGAACAGATTGATCCGGACCTGGATTTTGCGGTCAGGATCATTCGGGAGGCCGATCTTACCGACCTGAGATATTTGTACCGGTTTGGAGAATATGTCAGCGAAAATGAGCTTCGGACGGCAGAACATCTTCTGGAGCTGGATGAATCGGTAATTCAGAAGATGGCAGATGTGTATACGGAAGGATACCGGATCGGATTTGTCAATACCGGCAAAGATTTGTCCAAAAAATCGGTTGTCAATATCCGTTATGTTCTGGGATTTGAGCCTGTAATTAGAAAAGCGATTGAGAATTTTGAAAAAATGGGTCTGAGACCCGCCATTTACCGCGCTGGCGTCAGCGTGCTGACAAAGCACAGACAGTCCAGAGTCGGTTACTATGGCGGGGTTCCGAATCCACAGTATGATTATGATCATCGGGATGATCAGGGATTGTTCCTGAATAAACGGTTTGTTGAACGGAAGCTGGAAGTGATGAAGCATGTGTATGAGACACATAAAGATCTGGCGGCACAGTTTGCCGGTCCGGCGCTGATTGAAGTGTTTGGCGAGAAGCCGTTTATCCCACAGGTGAAGGCGGAAGCCATTCATCTTGCGGAGAAGCAGGAAGAGCTTCTTCGTTCCTTTACCAGTAAATCAGGGCAGATGACCAATGAATATATTAAGGGCGAAGAGAGAAGTTTTACAATTGTCGCCTACCCGATTCCGGAGATTGGACCGGATTATGAGAAGATTTTTGATGAAGTGATCCGGATCAATACGCTGGATGCGGCAGTTTACGGAAGAGTACAGCAGACGCTGATTGATGCGCTGGATCAGGGAGAGGCGGTTCGTATTCTTGGAAAAGGGGAGAACCGGACAGATCTGACGGTACAGCTGCATCCGCTGAACGATCCTGAGAAGGAGACGGTTTTCGAAAACTGTGTGGCGGATGTCAATATTCCGGTGGGAGAGGTGTTTACCTCGCCGGTTCTGGAAGGGACGAACGGCAAGCTCCATGTGACGAGGGTTTATCTGGGAGATCTTCAGTTTTTGGATCTGGAGATTGATTTCTCCAACGGCATGATAGCAGATTACCGCTGCGGCAATTTCCCGCGGGAGGCCGACGGAAGGAAATATATTGCCGATAATATTCTTCACAATCACCCCACGCTGGCGCTGGGGGAATTTGCGATCGGTACTAATACAACCGCTTATGTGGCGGCGCGCAGGTTTGGAATCGAGGATAAGCTTCCGATTCTGATCGCGGAGAAGACCGGCCCTCATTTTGCGGTGGGAGATACCTGCTATAGCTGGAGCGAGGACATTAAGGTATATAACCCGAACGGCAAGGAGATTGTTGCAAGAGACAATTCTGTATCCATTCAGAGAAAGGAAGACGTATCCAAAGCATATTATAACTGCCATACGGATATTACGATCCCCTATGATGAGCTGGGAAGTATCCGGGTACTGAAAAAAGACGGCGGGGAGATTCTGCTGATTGAAAATGGAAGATTTGTCCTGCCTGGAACAGAGCTTTTGAATGAACCGCTGGATGCGGCGGGAGAATAATAACTGCTCATTAATTCATCTAATAAGTAACTTGGGTAAAGCCATTGAATAATTAGTATTTCTTATGCTATGATGAACGAAAGCAGCGGAATTTGGAATCATAGAAAGGATGAGAAAGATGTCTAAAGTAGGAATTGTAATGGGCAGCGATTCAGATCTGAAGGTTATGAGTAAAGCGGCAGCAACGTTGGAAGAGTTTGGAATTGATTATGAGATGACGATTATCTCTGCACACAGGGAGCCGGATGAGCTGATCGAGTGGGCCCGCGGGGCTGAGAAGAGAGGTATGAAGGTTATGATAGCGGGAGCTGGAATGGCAGCAGCGCTTCCGGGGATGTGCGCAGCATTGTTTACACTTCCGGTGATCGGTGTTCCGCTTTCCGGCAGGAATCTTGACGGAATGGATGCAGTATTTTCTATTATGCAGATGCCGCCGGGAGTTCCGGTTGCAACAGTGGCAATTGACGGAGCAAAGAATGCGGCAATCCTTGCGGCGAAAATTCTTGCGGCATCCGATGATGCATTGTTGGAACAGCTAAAGGCTTATACGGCAGATATGAAAGAAACCGTTAAGGCAAAGGCGGCAAAATTGGAAGAAGTGGGCTACAGGGCATATCTGGAAAGTAAATAGAATATACAATTGGACAAGGAGATACGATATGGATTACAAGAATGCGGGCGTTGATATTGAAGCTGGTTACAAGTCAGTAGAGCTGATGAAAGAGCACGTTAAGCGAACCATGCGGGCAGAGGTGCTTGGAGGTCTTGGCGGATTTTCCGGCGCATTTTCTCTGGCAAAGATCAAAGAAATGGAAGAGCCGGTACTGCTGTCCGGTACGGACGGATGCGGAACCAAGGTGAAGCTTGCTTTTATTATGGATAAGCATGATACCATTGGAATCGATGCAGTTGCCATGTGTGTAAATGATATTGCGTGTGCAGGCGGAGAACCGTTGTTCTTTCTGGATTATATTGCGTGTGGCAAGAATTATCCGGAGAAGATTGCAAGTATTGTAAGCGGAGTGGCAGAGGGCTGTGTACAGTCAGAGGCCGCGCTGATCGGCGGTGAGACGGCAGAGCATCCGGGTCTTATGCCGGAGGATGACTATGATCTGGCTGGTTTTGCAGTAGGCGTGTGTGAGAAGAAGGAGCTGATTACCGGAGAGAATCTGAAGGACGGAGACGTACTGATCGGAATGGCTTCCTCTGGTGTACATAGCAATGGCTTTTCACTGGTCCGCAAGGTGTTTGAGATGACGAAGGAATCTCTGGATACCTATTATGAAGAGCTTGGAAAGACACTGGGCGAGGCGCTGCTTGCACCGACCAGAATCTATGTGAAGGCATTAAAGAGTATAAAGAATGCAGGAGTGACCGTGAAAGCATGCAGCCATATTACCGGCGGCGGATTCTATGAGAATGTTCCGCGTATGCTGGTGGACGGGGTGCATGCAGTAATTGAGAAGGACAGCTATCCGGTTCCGCCGATTTTTAAACTGCTGGCAGAAAAAGGCGATATCGCGGAACAGATGATGTACAATACCTTCAACATGGGGATCGGAATGATCGTGGCTGTGGATGCGGCAGATGCAGACCACACGATGGATGCGATCAGAGCAGCCGGAGATGAACCGTATGTGATCGGGCACATTAAGGCGGGAGAAAAAGGAGTTACATTATGCTAAAAATACTGGTGTTAGTATCCGGAGGCGGAACCAATCTGCAGGCTATTCTGGATTCTGTCCGGGAGGGAGAAATTACGGACACCCAGATTGTGGGGGTCATCAGTAATAATCCGAATGCATATGCCCTGGAGCGTGCGAAGACAGCAGGGGTTGCCGCACAGTGTATTTCTCCGAAGAGCTTTGGGACGAGAGCAGAATTTAATGAAAAATTTCTGGAGGCGGTAGATTCCTATCAGCCGGATCTGATCGTGCTGGCCGGATTCCTGGTGGTGATTCCGCCTGCCATGATTGCAAAATACAGGAATCAGATTATCAATATCCATCCATCCCTGATTCCGTCTTTCTGCGGAACGGGATTCTATGGGCTTAAGGTGCATGAGGCGGCTTTGGCGCGGGGCGTTAAGGTGGTTGGCGCCACTGTGCATTTTGTGGACGAGGGAACCGATACCGGGCCGATTATTTTACAGAAGGCAGTAGAAGTTCAGTACGGAGATACCCCGGAGGTGCTGCAGCGGCGTGTGATGGAACAGGCAGAGTGGAAGATTCTGCCCCGGGCGATCGAACTGATTGCCCATGGCAAGGTTTATGTAGCGGATGGTAAGGCTGTAGTGGTTGAATAGACAGGGTGTTCAGACAGGAGGAACAGAGATGAATGTATTAGTAGTTGGAAGCGGCGGAAGAGAACATGCGATTTGTTACTGTGTTGCAAAGAGTGAAAAAGCAGATAAGATTTACTGCGTGCCGGGCAATGCAGGTATTGAAGAATATGCGGAATGTGCGCCGATCGGAGCAATGGAATTTGAGAAGATCGCAGCCTTTGCAAAGGAGAAAGCGATTGATCTGGTGATTGTAGGAATGGATGATCCGCTGGTGGGCGGTCTGGTAGATGAACTGGAGGCGGCAGGCATCCGCACCTTCGGACCAAGAAAGAATGCGGCGATTCTGGAGGGCTCCAAGGCATTTTCCAAGGATCTGATGAAAAAATACAATATTCCGACAGCGGCTTATGAGAATTTCACAGACCCGGAGAAAGCGCTTGCCTATCTGGAAACGGCCAGATTCCCAATCGTTCTGAAAGCCGATGGATTGGCTCTCGGAAAGGGCGTGCTGATCTGCAATGATCTGGAAGAGGCCAAAGAGGGTGTTAAGACCATTATGCTGGATAAGAAATTCGGTTCTGCAGGCAACGAGATGGTTATTGAGGAATTTATGACCGGACGGGAAGTGTCTGTACTGTCCTTTGTAGACGGCAATACCATTAAGACTATGACCTCCGCACAGGATCACAAGCGTGCCGGAGATGGAGATACAGGATTAAATACCGGCGGTATGGGAACCTTTTCCCCGAGTCCGTTCTACACCAAAGAGGTAGAGGAGTTCTGTGAGAAATATATTTATCAGGCAACAGTAGACGCCATGAAGGCAGAGGGAAGACCCTTCAAGGGAGTAATCTTCTTCGGTCTGATGCTGACAGAGGATGGACCGAAGGTGCTGGAATACAACGCAAGATTCGGTGATCCGGAGGCGCAGGTGGTTCTTCCGCGAATGAAGAATGACATTATCGAGGTAGTAGAGGCATGTATCGACGGAACCCTGGATCAGATCGATCTGCAATTTGAAGATAACGCGGCAGTCTGCGTGGTTCTGGCAAGCGAGGGCTATCCGGTATCCTATGAAAAGGGCATTCCGATCTACGGATTGGAAGAATTTAAAAAGCATGAAGGATACTACTGCTTCCATGCGGGCACCAAATATGACGGTGAGCAGCTTGTGACTAATGGAGGACGTGTGCTCGGCATTACTGCCAAGGGAGCCGACCTGAAGGAGGCAAGGGCCAATGCCTATGCGGCAGCTGAGTGGGTACAGTTCGCGAATAAATATATGCGGCATGATATTGGGAAAGCGATTGATGAAGCATAAGTAAGGGCATAATAACAGAAGAGTAGTAATAAGAGACAGGCAGCCGGTTCTGTCTCTTGTTTGTTTCAAGTAGAAGGAGATAAGAAGTATGGATAAAATTTATGATGTGATTATTTTAGGTGCAGGTCCCGCCGGTCTGGCAGCAGGACTGTATGCAGGCAGGAGCCGCCTTTCGGTTCTGATTATTGAGAAGGGACAGGACGGCGGTCAGATCGCGGTTTCAGAAGATATTGAGAATTATCCGGGACAGTTCGTGGAAGGAGAGACCGGAGCGTCCCTGATTGCAAGAATGACAGAGCAGGCGGCAAAATTTGGCGCGGAGCGTGTGAGCGATACGATTACGGAGGTTTCCCTGGATGGAGAAATTAAAGTATTAAAAGGCGGAAAAAATGAATACCGGGCGAAGAATGTCATTATCGCGACCGGCGCCCGTCCAAGGCCCATTGACTGTAAAGGGGAGGCAGAATTTGCCGGCAGAGGTGTGTCCTACTGCGCTACCTGTGACGGGAACTTCTTCCAGGATCTGGATGTGTATGTGGTCGGAGGGGGAGATTCGGCAGTAGAAGAAGCGCTGTACCTTACGAAATTTGCAAAGAAGGTAACGGTTATTCACCGGAGAAATGAACTTCGGGCGGCAAAGTCCATTCAGGAAAAGGCGTTTCAGAATCCGAAGATGGACTTTATGTGGGATACGGTTGTGGAGGAAATCGGCGGCGCAGACTTGCTTTCCGAGATGACGGTAAAAAATGTGAAGACAGGAGAGCTTACAAAGATTACTGCTAATGAGGCTGATGGAATGTTCGGTCTGTTTGGCTTTGTTGGAACCCTCCCCAATTCCAGAATGTTTGAAGGAATCCTCGATATGGATGAGCGTGGATATATTAAGACCGATGAAGATATGCATACGAATCTTCCGGGAGTGTATGCGGCAGGAGATATCCGCGTTAAGAGCTTAAGACAGGTGGTAACTGCCGTGGCTGACGGGGCGATCGCTGCTGTACAGGTGGAAAGAAGTATGTCGGATTATTATTAAAGGGTGATATAGAATCAAAAGAACCGGACTAAGGGGCTGCCTGAGCAGCCCCATCATTGTGCATAAAGACTAGTAGCTTCCCAGCTCGTCCAGATATTCATCTATTTTCTTCAGCCTCTGTTCAATGCCGTCTACCTTATGGCTGACGGCTTCCAGAAGGCACTCGGCCACAAACTGTGCCGCAACCAGCGAATTATTGAAATTGTTGGAGTCCACCGGAACGGTGAGAAGCACGGTGGCGTACTGTGCCAGCAGAGAGCTTGGTTTATCGGTTACGACAATGACCCGGGCGCCGGAATCCTTTGCCATCTTGGCTGTCATGTGGTCTACGGAAGAATATCTCGGAAATCCGAAGATAAGCAGACAGTCATCTCTGCCTATGGCCGTAAGCTGGTCGATCGGCGTCATGCAGGCAGAGTTGATGTTGCTCACACCTGGCAGCATATGCTTCAGATAAAGGGATGTATAGTCCGCCAGTGCGGAGTCGCCTCTGGTAGCAGCGATGTATTTCTGGCTGCTTCCGATGATGATATCGGCGGCCTCTTCAAAGCTTTGCAGGCTGTTATTGGAAAACATCTCTTCAATGTTGTGCATAATATTATTAAAATGCTGTTTCATATAACTGGCGCTGGTTCCAATCTTATTGCGCTGTGCCATACGCTGGGAAGGTACGGTGATTGAGCTGGAAATCCGGTACACCTGATCCTGATATTCCCTGCGGATACTCTTCTGAAAATCCATGAATCCACTGTATCCCAGAGAACGGGCAAAGCGGATTACAGAGGACTCGCTGACTTCGAGTCTGTCTGCGATTGCCGCAGATGTCATGAAGCAGGCATCGGCAGAGTTGTCCAGCACGAATTTGGCGATCGTTTTCTGGGTTTTGGTAAGTTTGGCATTATGGATAGTTTCTCTCAGCTCTTTCATAGCACATTCCCCTTACTTGTTTTAAAGTATCATACCATTTTCCATAATATTTCTCAATGTAAAGGTTGCATTTACTGCTGTAGGTGATATAAACTTTGGTATGATGTTTAAAAATTATTTTTGGTTTGGGATAGAAGAATGAAAAAAGTAAGAGACTTGACAGAGGGAAGTATTGTCGGAGGATTTGTGATGTTTGCCCTTCCTCTGTTTGGAGGGAGTCTGTTTCAGCAGCTTTACAGTACCGTTGACATGCTGTTTGTGGGAAATATTCTTGGAAAGAATGCGGCGGCTGCCATTGGCGCCAGCGGAATATTGGTTACCTGCCTGATTAATCTGTTTACAGGAATTGCAGTGGGTGCAGGTATCGTAATCGCACAGCTTTTTGGAGCAAAAAAAGAAGAGGAATTAAAGGATGCCGTATGGGTGTCAATCTTAGCCGGTGCTGTAGGCGGCATTTTTTTGATGTGTACCGGTTTTTATCTGGCCAGATATGTATTGGCTCTGCTTAATACGCCGGAGGTGTTGATGGAAGATGCGCTGCTTTATGTAAGGATTTATTTTCTTGCAACGGTTTCGATGATTCTTTATAACATGTGTGCCGGTATTCTGCGTGCCCAGGGAGATTCCCGGACACCGTTTTTTGTGCTGGCAGTGGGCGGCATACTGAATGTGTTCATGGACGGGATATTTCTGATTCAGCTCGAGAAGGGAGTGGAAGGCGTCGCTTTTGCGACACTTATTTCCCAGACCTTTACGGCAGCGGCGCTTCTGATACATATTTTCCGGAGAAGTAGTCATCTGCTCCGGCGGAATATTCGATGGGATTTGCTGCGCAGAATTGTCCGGCTCGGTTTGCCGGTAGGTATTCAATCCATGATTCTGACGCTTTCCAATGTTATTGTGCAGTACCACATTAATGGATTCGGAGAGGACGCCATGGCTGCATTTGCCGTATATTTTAAGGCGGAACATCTGCTCTGTCTGCCGATTATGGCCTTTGGTCAGGCGATGGTTACTTTTACCGGTCAGAATTTTGGCGCTCACCGATTAGAACGGATTCGAAAGGGAATCATTTCCTGTAACGGGATAGCGGCAGCAGTTATAGTGGTGATTGCCGGAGTATCATTGCGGTTCGGTCCCTGGCTGCTTGGGGCTTTCTGCCCGGATGAGGCAGTGGTGGAAAATGGTATGCGGATTATCAGCGTGACCTTTCCGCTATACTTTTTATACAGCTTTTTTGAAGTTACCGGCGGTGTGATTCGGGGAATCGGCAAATCACTGTCATCAATGGTGATTGTAATTACCAATCTATGCCTGGTGCGCATTCTGCTTCTGGAAATTTTTGACCGGTTATTCCACAGTATAGAGTCCATTGCAGCGGTGTATCCGATTACATGGTTTCTGGCGCTGGCGTCTTTTGCGGGATATTATGTCTATGTGTGCCGGGGCGGCAGAGAACTGGCAGAATCTTAATATTACCGGGTTGTATTGAAATGCCATCTGTGCTAACATGTATATAACAATCGGCTGCTGCTGATTTTGTGGCTGCCGGAAGAGGATATTCAAAAGAAAAAGGTGAAGATATGTATATTGAGATTGATTTCAACAGCGACGAGGCTATATATATACAGCTCAGGAATCAGATTATCATGGGGATTGCCACTGCTGAGATTCGGGAAGGAGAATCTCTGCCGTCTGTCCGTCAGCTGGCGGAGACCGTAGGAATTAACATGCATACGGTGAATAAGGCTTATACTGTTCTGAAGCAGGAGGGCTATATTCAGCTGGACAGGAGAAGAGGTGCTGTGATCGCACTGGATGTGAATAAGATGGAAGCAGTTCAGAAGATGCGGGAGCAGCTTCGTATTGTGCTGGCAAGAGGATTGTGCAAGAATATTTCCAGAGCAGAGGTTCATGAGCTGGTGGATGAGATCTTTGATGAATATGTGGGAGGATAGGAATAGAATGAATTATACGAATCAGGCAAGAGAGGTGCTGAAACTGGCAAGAGAGGCAGCAACGCTGATGCAGCATCCCTATATTGGAACGGAGCATCTGCTGATTGCTCTGAGTAAGATATACTCCGGAGTGGCCGGGCAGGTTCTGGATATGAACGGAGTGAAGGAAGAAGCTATTTTAAAAATTATGAATGAGCTGGTAACACCGACTTCAGATGCTGCGCTGACCGGGAAGCCGGGAGAAAGTCCCAGACTTCAGTTTATTCTGGAGGAAGCGGTTGGTGAAGCGGTGCGGCTGAAGTCTTCGGAGGTTGGCACGGAGCATATGCTGCTTTCCGTGTTAAATGATATGGATTGTGTGGCTTCCAGGATTCTTCAGACGCTGAATGTAAATATTCAGAAGCTGTATCAGGATATTTTACAGGCTGTCGGCGCAGATCCCAATGAATATATGACAGAGCTTCAGGGGGAAGGAAGGAAAAAGGGTGTGCTGGAGCAGTTCGGTACGGACCTTACCGAACAGGCGGCGGAGGGAAAGCTGGATCCGGTGATCGGAAGAGAGCAGGAGATTGGCCGTCTGATGCAGATATTGAGCAGACGGACGAAGAATAACCCCTGTCTGGTTGGTGAGCCCGGTGTGGGAAAGACTGCTGTGATCGAGGGGCTTGCGGCAAGGATTGCCGGAGGTCTGGTTCCGGAAGGCATGAAGGAGAAGCGGATTTTTACGATGGATCTGGCCAGCATGATTGCAGGCTCCAAGTACCGGGGAGAATTTGAAGAGCGCATGAAGAAGCTGATCCGTGAAGTAAAGGCGGCGGGGAATGTGATTCTGTTTCTCGATGAGGTGCATACGATTATTGGAGCAGGCGGAGCCGAGGGGGCGATGGATGCCTCGAATATTCTGAAGCCGTCCCTGGCAAGAGGCGAGCTTCAGCTGATTGGAGCCACCACGATTGCGGAGTACCGCAAATATATTGAAAAGGATGCGGCGCTGGAGCGGAGATTCCAGCCGATTACAGTGGAGGAGCCTACGAGGGAACAGTGTCTGGATATCCTGGAGGGACTAAAGGTCTACTATGAGAGACATCATCATGTGGAAATTGAGCGGGAAGCACTGGAAAGCGCCGTAGCATTGTCCAGCCGTTATGTCAGCGACCGTTTTCTGCCGGATAAGGCAATCGATGTCCTGGACGAAGCCTGCTCCAAGGTAAGTCTCCGGGGATTTCAGGTGCCGGAGGCTATCGGTGAGCTGGAGAAGCTAATTGAAGATCTAAAACAGCAGAAGGAAGAAGCGATTAAGCAGGGAGATATGGCAGAGGCATCTGTGCTTCACAGGCAGCAGATAGAGGCAGAGAAGAAGCTTACAAAGACCAGAGAGCGTTTTCAGAAACGAAATGCAGGGCGAAAAGTGGCAGTGACCGAAAGTGATATCGCAGATGTAGTGTCCGAGTGGACCAGGATTCCGGTAAGAAAGCTTGCGGAATCGGAGGGCGAACGCCTGAAGAATCTGGAAAAGACTCTTCACAGGAGAGTAATCGGTCAGGAAGAAGCAGTGGCTGCAGTATCCAAGGCGGTACGCCGCGGTCGGGTAGGTTTAAAAGATCCGAACCGTCCAATTGGTTCTTTCCTGTTTCTTGGACCTACCGGCGTGGGCAAGACAGAGCTTTCCAAGGCGCTGGCAGAAGCCTTGTTTGGCAACGAGGATTCCATGATCCGTGTGGATATGTCGGAATATATGGAGAAGCACAGCGTATCGAAGATGATCGGATCACCTCCGGGATATGTAGGGCATGATGATGGCGGGCAGCTGTCAGAACAGGTGAGAAGACATCCGTATTCCGTGATTTTGTTTGATGAGATTGAGAAGGCTCATCCGGATGTGTTTAATATTCTTCTTCAGGTGCTGGATGACGGGCATATTACCGACTCTCAGGGCCGCAAAGTAGATTTCCGCAATACGGTAATCATCATGACTTCCAACGCGGGCGCCCAGGCAATCATTGATCCGAAACGCCTGGGATTTGTCACGAAAGAAGATGCAGGCAGTGATTACAAGCGCATGAAATCCAATGTGATGAACGAGATTAAGCTGGTATTCCGGCCGGAATTTCTCAATCGAATTGATGAGATTATTGTATTCCATGCACTGGGCAAAGATGAGATGAAGAAGATTGTCGGGCTTATGTGCAGGGAAGTGGTGAAGCGCGCAAAGGAGCAGCTTGATATCAGGCTTACCATCCGGGATTCCGTGAAGAAGCACATCGTAGAGACCGGAACAGACCAGAAATATGGAGCCAGACCGCTGCGCCGCGCCGTGCAGAACCAGCTGGAAGATCCGTTGGCCGAGGCAATTCTTGCCGGAGAGATTGTAAGAGGCAGTGTGATCGAAGCAGGATTGTCTAAAAAACAAATAAAATTTTATTCTAAAGATGCAAACCAGGATAACCCTGTGGTATAATGAACGCATAGCGACGAGCGCAGATTCTGAGGAGAATCCACGAGCTGCCTGCAGATCGGTGGATGAGACGAAGAATCTATGTGAGTGCAACGAACACCGAGAAAGCGAAGCTTTCGAGGTGAGCGCGCGGAGCGAAAAAAAGACGAGCGCGGGCGTGCAATGAACACTGAGAAAGCGAAGCTTTTGAGGTGAGCGCGTGGGCGCGCGACGAGATGCGCGCGGCAATTACCAGATTATAATTCCAGGAGGATAAAGACTATGGCAGTAGTAAAGGAACTGTTAAGAGCAGAGGCAGATGGAACACTGAGTTTTGGAGATTACACACTGGCATCCAAGACCAAGCTGGAGGGATTTGAATTCCAGGGAGATATATATAAAGTAAAGACATACAATGAGATAACCAAGCTTGAGAAGAACGGAATGTTTGCATATGAATCTGTGCCGGGAACAGCGGTTGAAGGATTTAAAGCAACACCGGAGGAAGTGTCATTCCGTGTATTTGGAGAGAAGGATGTGCAGGTGACACTGGAGCTTGAGGCCGACACCGAATATAGTATTTATAAGAATGATGTAAATGTTGGCACGATGAAGACGAATCTGAGCGGTAAGATCAGTGTCAGCGCAGAGCTGGAGCCGGAGAAGCCTGTGGGAATTAAGATTGCCAAGAAGTAGCGATCCGGAAAAAGAATGATTGTACGATATGAGGGGCTGCAACCGGCAGCCCCTTGTTTATAGGAGGAATCACGGTGGCAAAAGGAAAAAAGAGCGTATTTTTCTGCCAGAATTGCGGGCATGAAGAGAGTAAATGGCTGGGGCAGTGTCCCATGTGCAGGGAATGGAACACATTTGTAGAAGAGAAGGTGATGGTATCAAAAAGCAGTCCGGCAAAAGGCGCCGTACGGGGAGCCGAAGTTGTGACACTGTCCAGTGTGTCCACAGAGAAGGAAGACCGGATGAAGACACAGATCGAAGAACTGGACCGAGTGCTTGGCGGAGGGATTGTGCCTGGCTCGCTGGTTCTGGTAGGCGGTGATCCGGGAATCGGGAAATCGACGCTGCTGCTGCAGGTATGCAGGCAGTTGTCAGGACAGCAGAAGAAGGTGCTGTATATTTCCGGAGAGGAATCTTTAAAGCAGATTAAGCTGCGGGCAAACCGTATGGGAAAATTTAACGACCATCTGCTGCTATTGTGCGAGACGAATCTTGAGACGATCCGTCAGGTGATTGAGCGGGAGCGTCCGGCGGCGGCTGTAATTGATTCCATTCAGACTATGTACAGCGAGGAAGTGGCGTCGGCGCCGGGAAGCGTATCTCAGGTAAGAGAAGCAACGAATACACTGATGCAGCTTGCCAAAGGATTGAATATTACAATCTTTATTGTGGGACATGTGACCAAGGAGGGAACCGTTGCCGGACCGAGAGTACTGGAACACATGGTAGATACAGTGCTGTATTTTGAAGGAGACAGACATGCCTCATACCGCATTTTGCGAGGCGTTAAGAACCGTTTTGGATCTACCAACGAGATTGGCGTCTTCGAAATGCGGGAGACGGGGCTTGAGGAAGTGGCCAATCCGTCGGAATATATGCTGAATGGCCGTCCGGAGAATGCCTCCGGATCGGTGGTGGCCTGCTCCATGGAGGGAACCAGACCGATTCTGATGGAAATTCAGGCGCTGGTATGCAGGAGTAATTTCGGCATGCCAAGGCGCACGGCGGCGGGAACGGATTATAACCGGGTAAATCTATTGATGGCAGTATTGGAGAAGCGGATCGGTCTGCCCCTGTCGAATTATGATGCTTATATTAATATCGCCGGTGGAATTCGAATGAATGAGCCGGCAATTGACCTGGGGATCGTGATGGCTATCGTATCCAGCTATAAAAACCGTCCGATCTCAGATGGCACGATTGTATTTGGAGAAGTGGGACTAAGCGGAGAGGTGCGTGCGGTCAGTATGCCGGAACAGAGGGTTGCTGAGGCGAGAAAGCTTGGATTTAAGACTTGTATAATGCCGGAGGTATCCCGGGAGATGATCAAGAGTGCGGAAGGCATTGAAATTATTGGCGTGAAATCTGTGAATCAGGCGATGAGTTTGTTTTAGTGGATGCGATATAAGATATACCGCAATTGTTTATTTATGCGGAGTCAGGATTTCCGGCAAAAGATGCAACATCTTTGGACTAGGTAAAGAGCACGTCTTGATAAAATATAGACAAGGAAAATATTCATTTAGAACAGGAGGCTTTTCTTATGAACAAAGTAGAACTGATGAAGACTGCTAACGAGGTTCGCAAGGGCATTATCGAAGCAGTGCACAGTGCGAAGTCCGGACATCCGGGAGGCTCATTATCAGCAGCAGATATTTATACCTATCTGTATTTTGAAGAGATGAACGTGGATCCGGAGAATCCAGAGAAAGCAGACAGAGACCGTTTTGTACTGTCCAAAGGCCATACAACGCCGGGATATTACTCTGTGCTGGCACAGAGGGGGTTCTTCCCGGCAGAAGACCTTTCAACCTTCCGTCATCTGGGTTCCTATTTACAGGGACATCCCTGTAAGCAGCATGTTCCGGGAGTAGACATGTCTTCCGGCTCTCTGGGACAGGGAATCTCTGCAGCCGTTGGCATGGCGGTCTCAGCAAAGCTGTCAGGAGATGACTACCGCGTGTATACACTGCTTGGGGACGGCGAGCTTCAGGAGGGTCAGGTGTGGGAGGCTTCCATGCTGGCAGCTCACAGAAAGCTGGACAATCTGGTAGTGATTGTAGACAACAACAATCTGCAGATTGACGGAGATATCAGTAAGGTTAATTCACCATATCCGATTGATCAGAAGTTTGCGGCTTTTAACTTCCATGTGATCAATGTGGACGGACATGATTTTGACCAGCTTGCAGCAGCATTTAAGGAAGCAAGAGAGACCAAGGGACAGCCGACAGCAATCATTGCCAAGACCGTGAAGGGCAAGGGAGTTTCTTTCATGGAGAATCAGGCATCCTGGCATGGAACTGCTCCGAATGACGAGCAGTATGCAGTAGCTATGGCAGATTTGGAGAAAGTAGGTGAAGCATTATGTCAGATGTAAAGAAGATCGCAACAAGAGAAAGCTATGGTAATGCTTTGGCAGAACTGGGGAAGTTACATGAAGAGGTTGTTGTGCTGGACGCAGACCTTGCAGGAGCCACCAAGACCAGCGTATTCATGAAAGCTTTCCCGGAGCGTCACATTGACTGTGGTATTGCAGAAAGCAATATGATGGGTGTGGCAGCAGGACTTGCTACAACCGGCAAGGTTCCATTTGCAAGTACATTTGCAATGTTCGCGGCAGGGCGCGCTTTTGAGCAGGTTCGTAACTCCATCGGATATCCGCATTTGAATGTAAAGATCGGTGCGACCCACGCAGGTATTTCCGTTGGCGAGGACGGAGCAACCCATCAGTGTAACGAGGATATTGCGCTGATGAGAACGATTCCGGGCATGACCGTGATCTGTCCGGCGGACGATGTAGAAGCAAAAGCGGCAGTTGCTGCAGCCTACGGGCATGAGGGACCGGTATACCTGAGATTCGGCAGACTTGCGGTTCCGGTGATCAACGATAAGCCGGATTACAGGTTCGAGCTTGGCAAGGGAATCGTGCTGAGAGAGGGAAAGGATGTTACCATTATCGCAACCGGACTTCCGGTAGCAAACTGTCTGGAAGCAGCCGAGAAGCTGGCGGCAGACGGCATCGATGCAAAGGTAATTAATATCCACACCATCAAACCAATTGATGAAGAACTGATCGTGGCGGCAGCCAAAGAGACCGGGAAGGTAGTCACGGTGGAAGAGCATTCTGTCATCGGCGGACTTGGAAGCGCAGTATGCGACGTGCTGTCAGAGCAGGCGCCGACAAAGACCATGAAGATCGGAATCGGCGATGTGTTCGGAGAGTCAGGACCGGCAGCCGAGCTGGTTAAGAAATACGGCCTGGATGC
>JAUNGJ010000113.1 GCA_030524585.1 Eubacteriales bacterium
TCCAGATACAGCAGATTGTGGTCCAGATAGCTGACGCTTGTCTCCACCTGGGTACGGTCCAGACCGATCTGCTCGAAAGCAAGGTATGTCATAACCGCATTGATGTCATGTGTCAGCGTCTGGTCTACCTTTAAGTAAATCTCCTCCCCCGGAACCATTTCCGACGGCTTTGCCAGATGTGCTGCTAAAATTTTACGTGACAAATTCTGTGCCATTTCTCTCTTCTCCTTCTTATATGTTAATTATTTATTTGTTTCGGAACCTTCGGAAGCACCTCTCCAGTTTCCCGCATTCTCCGGATAACCGCTTCCTGACGCATCCGTTTATCAAGCGCCCGCTCCATGATCTTCTCCGCTTTCTCAGGAGGAATCACGACAACTCCGTTCGGATCCCCCACAATCATGTCGCCCGGATTCACTGAAATCCCCCCGCAGCTTACAGGAACCTGAATCGCCCCTGCTCCGGTTTTTGCTGCGGTTTTGCCGGTCAGGCCTTTTGCGAAAACCGGAAATCCAGCCTCTCTGCAGCCTTCAACATCACGAAAAGCTCCGTCAATCACCACGCCTGCCGCCCTTTTCCTGGAAGCGCAGATGCTCCGGAGATCCCCCCAATAGGAGCAGCTGCAATTGCCTTTCCCCGCAACCACAAGAACATCTCCTTCCTGCAGCTGTAAAATGGCATCTGCCACAAGGTCTCCCTCTCCGCTTGGCACATCCACCGTAACCGCCGGTCCGCAGATCTTATCCGCTCCAACCTGCGGCTTGATCCGCCAATCCATGGAAATATCCTCCTGCGCCCCGTCGCAAAGCTCGGGGACTGTAAAACTTTTCAGTCTTTCAGCCAAATCCCTTATTTCCTTTTTGTTACTTTTTACCGATCCGTCCATCTGTTAGTTCTCCTTCTGTATTCATTATAGATAATTCTTTAACATTAGTAAAATACATAAATTGTCATAATGTTTATATACTTTTTTTTATGGCTTCTTGATAAAACGATTTTTTTCTGTTATGCTTTTTTTAGATCATTTCATGAAAAATTCTCAATAATACGCAGGAAAACACAGAGAAAGAGGGATTTATATGGATTTTCGTGATCTCAGATACGTTACGGCAGTCGCTGACTGCGGAAGCATTACCGAAGCTTCCAGACAGCTTTTCATATCCCAGCCGTCATTAAGCTACATTATTTCCAAAATCGAACAGGATGTGGGAATCCAGCTTTTCAATCGGAAGAATTATCCGCTGACTTTGACCTACGCAGGAGAAAAATATGTAGATACCGCACGTAAAATCCTCCGCCTTAATGATAATCTGAGAAGAGAACTGGTAGATATCGGACTTGGAGAGAAGGGTAAGATTTCTTTCGGCATTCCCACGGAACGTGCCGGATACATGCTTCCCAGAGTGATTCCGGAATACAAGAAATTATTTCCGAAGGTAGAGATAAGAATTTATGAAGCAATGTCTGACGAGCTGCTGTCTTCCCTGCTTCGCGACGAAGTCAACTTCTATATCATTCCCCGCAGCCAGAAAGAACTGCCCGGCGGGCTTCAGACCGAACTGATCTATAAGGAAAAGCTCTGGCTTGTTGCCGCTCCGGGAATCG
>JAUNGJ010000064.1:0-3483 GCA_030524585.1 Eubacteriales bacterium
CAGGTATAGGTATACACACCCCGAATCCCTGTATGCCATCCTCCGAAGGCTGTCGGCAGCAGGCAGAGCACCTTCAATTTGGAAATGTCCGCGATTACCGTCACATCCAGCAGATCATCACAAGGGTCCGCTTTCGGGCAGAATTTAAATCCGCCTCCCTCATAAGGATGATTCATGGCCGCCGCGAAGTAGACCCGCTCATAGTGCATCGGTTCCCCGTCATCCAGACATACGCTCATCCTTCCCGGCTTGAGAGACATCATCTGGGACAGGGCAATTCCGACATAAGTAAGCCTGCCCAGATGAAGCCTGTTCAGAAGAATCTTCATCCTGGAGATCACCGCCTGATGACAGACGCCGGCGTCAAAACCCATACCGGTACTTACCGCAAACCGTCTCCGTCTTTCGCCGTTCCGATAGGTCAGCATCCCCACATTCATCATCGAATATTCTTTGGGATTCAGGATCCTCTCAAGGGCCTGTACCGGATCGGCCGGATGTTTAAAATATCTGGCAAAATCATTGCTGGATCCGATGGGAATATACCCCAGCGTCACCTTGGAAAGGTCGGTAATACCGTTCAGGATCTCATTGACCGTACCGTCGCCGCCCAGCATAACAATCGTATGCTCCTTTCCGTCGGAAGTAATCTCCTTCACAAGGCGTGAAGCATGGCGCTGATATTTCGTAAAAGCAATCTGGTACGGAATCTCCCTTTCTTTCAAAATGCCCTCAAGCTGTTCCCATACTTTGCCGCCGAGACCGGAACGGGAATGGGGATTTGTAATAAATGTATACATACAGTTTCTCCTTTATACGCTGTTTATCTGGACAATGCGGTTGTTCTTCCTGTTCCGAAGTGGTCCTTCTTCAAAATAGAAACAGCCTGTTCATAATCACCCTCGCGCATATACAGTACAAGCCGCTTCAGGTTCTCATTGGTTTGCTGAATCACCATTCCATTCCGCACAGAGCTCATACCCATGCGGATCAGTTCTGACAGATTGCTCTTATAAATTCGGTTAATCCGTTCATTATCATAAATACTGATAATCTCCATATGAAATGCCGCGTCAGCCACCTCCCAGGCAAAGCTGTCGCCGGCTGCCGCACACATGCGCACCACCTTCTCTTCCATCCGGTAGGAATATTCTTCATATCTTCCCGAATCAAAGATCATCTGAAAGGCAGGGAGCTCAATCAGTTCCCGCAATTGATAAATATGGTTGATATCTTCGTCCGTAATCTCCTTGACCGTCATAGACTTATAATAGTCCGTCACGATCAATCCCTCCGCCTGGAGCATACGGATCGCCGTTCTGATTGGACTTCGGCTCATACCCAGCTCCTCCGCCAGCTTTGCCTCCGTAAGGGGCATCCCCGGAGGATAGGTCAGGTTCAAAATATTTGTCTTCATCGTCTCGTACGCCTGATCAGCCAGAGAAATTTGTTTTTCTTTCATAGGGATTCTCCTTTAAATACAAATCGAATAATTGTATACAAATTATACCCTTTTTAGACTGCGTCTGCAATATGAATCCCCAAATACGGGCCAATTCGTAAAATTCCCGAAAGATTTTATTAATTCCTCGTAAAGTCAGTTGTTGATTCAAATGTTTCGTGTTATAATCCAATGGATTCCCGATATATTAGTTATACAAAGACTCGAAAGGGAGTAATAAAATGAAAGTGAGAGATTTTCTGAAAAAATATAACCATGCGCTGGTGTTTCTGTATGCCTTTATCTATATGCCCTGGTTTATGTATTTGGAAAAGCACGTAACAAAACATTTCTACCTGATTCACTCGCCATTAGATGACTATATACCATTTGTAGAATACTTTATTGTTCCATATCTGCTATGGTTTTTGTTCATCGCAGCCGGAGCGCTTTATCTGTTCTTCACGGACAAAAAGGGCTTTCTTCAAATGGCGGCTTTTTTAATTGCAGGGATGACGATTTTCCTGATTATCTGTACAGTTTTTCCGAATGGTCTGAATCTGAGGCCAACGACGTTTCCACGGGATAACATTTTTACAGATTTGGTAAGATACGTTTATTCTACGGATACGCCGACCAATGTACTGCCCAGTATGCATGTATTCAATTCACTGGGACTTTGCATCGGATTGAACCGCACGGAATCGCTGAAGAATAAAAAGTGGATTCGCTTTGGAATCTATCTGCTGACCGTACTGATCATCCTGTCCACCGTCTTTTTAAAACAGCATTCCGTGACAGATATGATCGCCGGCCTGGCTCTGGGCGCGGTTCTGTATCAGATCGTATATGTACATGAAAGAAAACGGGCGAAGAGCTTTCTGCATCAGCCAGTTATATAAAAGAGGATACACGAATGAAAAAAGTCAAATTCATCTGTCTTCTGGCTGCTGCTCTTTTATTTGCGGCAGCAGGATTTGCCGGAGCCAGATACATTTACCGCGAACCGGAGCCTGTCATCAGCACTGCCGCTATTGAAGAGAAACTGATTCAGTGCAGCCTGCTGACCACCGCCCGGCTGGAATACCGCGGGTTAGTTCAATATTCCGAGGGAGAGATTCCCCTGATTAACAAAAAGGGCTTTTCCATGATTTATGATGCGCAGATCTGTGCGGGGATCGATTTATCCCAGGCTGATATTGCCGTAGATGGAGACACAATCCGGATTACACTTCCAAAGCCTTCCATCCAGAGCATAGAGATTAATCCGGATACGGTCGAATTCTATGATGAGCAATATGCTCTGTTTAACTGGACTAACAAAGAGGACGTAACCACCGCTATGGAATATGCCAGACAGGACGCCCAGGTTCATGCCGATTCCAGTGAACTTCTTGCCCAGGCGAAGGAACAGGCACATACGGTAATCGAAACCCTTCTGATTCCGATTACCGATGACTCTGCCAGCCATTACAAATTAGAGATCAAATAGCATAACGGATATATTTTTCAAACGCTGCCGGTATTGGGTAGCGTTTTTGTATTTCATCCGGGCGGGCAAAAATCATCTCCGACGTACAGGATTTTTCAAGCTCGTCTACCTGAACCTGGTAACCGGTCATATGCCACTCCACATGGCTGAAAATATGCTTTGCCTCTCCCAGCGGTTTAATACGAATGGGCGCAAGGCCAATCTGCTTGCTGTAGGCAATCACCTCATCGGACGTAAGATGCCCCTCCAGATTGGGCAGCTCATAGAGCCCGGCTAACAGCCCGGTATCCGGGCGCCTGCGGATTCCTCTTGTCTCCCCGTCCCGGAAGATGATGACCGTCCGCTTCTCGATCCTTCTGGGGGCCGCCTTCTTCTTCACCGGAAGCGTGGTCTCGCAGCCCTGGGCATGGGCCACACAGCAGAAATTTACCGGACATTCCTGACATTTCGGTTCACCGTTCGGCACACACACAATTGCTCCCAGCTCGATCAGGCCCTGGTTAAAATCACTGGCAGCATCTGCCGGAATCACACACTCCAGTTCTTCTTC
>JAUNGJ010000064.1:3583-12490 GCA_030524585.1 Eubacteriales bacterium
CAGTTCATCCTCTTTGGCCTCCGCCAGAGCCTTCACGTCCGGCAGCGCCTTAAGAAACCTTGCATAATATGGCTTCACTGCTTCCACTCTGGTCTGCTGCAGCATAATTTCCGACACCCATACATGATAAGCATCCGGATTCTCTCTCCAGGGCAGATCCCTTCTGTGTTCCCGGTACCATCCCACCAAAGGCCCCGGCAGCTTCTTCAGAAGCTGCAAATGCATCTGCCTTCTGATCTCTTCCTCACTGAGAGCAACCGGAACACAATCTGCAAGCTCTATCCGGTCGCAGGCAACGAAGCAGTCATAGGCAACGATCTTCACACCCCTATCCGCTGCTTTTTTAACCACCTCTCCAAATTCCGGATGGGTATCCATATTCGTTGTAAAATAGTCCACATCCTTCATCTGTACCACGAAAAACACATAGGCCTCATAGCCTTCTTCCACCGCATGAATCAGCTCCTCCACATGCCTGACCGCCCGGTCGCTTGGCGCATCGGGAAACCGGACTCTACCGTCTTCTTCCAGACTCACACCCTTCACTTCAATAAAAATCTTCCGCTCTCCGGCCTCTACATACAGATCAAGCCTGGAATTGCCATATTTACATTCCGGCTGGATTCTGGTAATCCCCGGTATTAGATTTCCCTTCTCAAGCCACTCTTTCACCACCTGGTTGGGCGCCTGTGAATCAATATTCACCACGCGGACCTTCTCGGTCCAATGCCCGCCCTTCTCCTGTATGCGACATCTTTTTTCTGCCGCTATCAAATCCCATCTGGTCTTTCTGTTCTTCTGATCGGACTCCTGCACGTATACCACGGCTCCGGGAACCATCAGCTCTCCGCATCTTCCCGTATTTTTTACATGTACTCGTTCCTTCTTACCGTCAATCTCTATATAAGCAATAAAACGGTTCACACGTTCCTGAAAAATCCCCCGGGTAATATTGCTGTATCTCATAGTCCATTCTCCTGTTCTTCATTTTCTCAAAATAGAGTATACCATTTTTCATTCTTCTTAAAAAGATGTCCGGCAAATATAGATTATTCTTATATATTTCTTCTTTTATAGATGTTTTGAATGGTAATCCGTTTGATTTTGATTGTCCTTTTTCCGGCAAAATGTTACGGTTAATATAGTGATTATCATGTGAAGGAGAACAAAATTATGGAATTAATTAAAGAACTGCCCGAAGTGTTTGAAGAATTTGCCGAACAGCGCAAGAACTCATTTCTCGCATTAAAGAAAATTAAAGATCAGGGGACGCCGGTTGTCGGTGCCTACTGTACCTATTTTCCAAGAGAGATCGCCATGGCAATGGGAGCTGTTGTCGTAGGCCTGTGCTCCACATCCGACGAGACCATTCCCGATGCGGAGAAGGATCTTCCAAAGAATCTCTGCCCACTGATCAAGTCCAGCTATGGATTTGCCGTTACCGACAAATGTCCGTTTTTCTATTTCTCCGACGTTGTAGTCGGGGAGACCACCTGCGACGGCAAGAAGAAGATGTACGAGTACATGGCTGATTTTAAAAATGTATTCTTAATGGAGCTTCCAAACACACAGAACGAAGCCGCACTCCAGTTGTGGAAGAGCGAGATTATCCGTTTCAAGGAATATCTGGAAAAGGAATTTGAGACAACGATTACTGAAGAAGCAATTCTTGACGCAATCAAGGTTGAGAACAACGCCCGTCTGGCCATTAAGAAGCTGTACGCCGTTATGAAGCATGATCCGGCTCCGATCAAAGGACATGACATGTGGAAGGTTCTGTACGGAAGCGGCTTCAAATTCGACCGTCTGGCCATTGCGGATGAAATTGAGGCTCTGACTGCCAAGATTGAAAAGGAATATGCGGAAGGCAAGATGGAAGAAAAGAAGCCCCGGATTCTCATCACCGGATGTCCCATCGGCGGCGCTCCTGAAAAAGTAATCCGCGCTATCGAAGACAACGGCGGCATTGTTGTTGCCTTCGAGAACTGCTCCGGCGCCAAGTCCGTTGACAAGCTGGTAGACGAAGACAATCCGGATGTATATGACGCACTGGCAAGAAGATATCTGGCCATCGGCTGCTCTGTTATGACGCCGAATCCAAACCGTCTTGAGCTTCTGGACCGGCTGATCGACGAGTATCAGGTTGACGGCGTCGTGGAAATGACCCTGCAGGCATGCCATACATACAATGTTGAAACCCTTGCCATCCGCCGTTTCGTCAATGAAAAGAAAGGGATTCCATACATCCACGTAGAGACCGATTACTCACAGGCTGACATTGGACAGTTAAATACCAGACTTACCGCATTTCTGGAAATGTTATAAGAATACAAAATGTGCCGGCGCTTATGCACCGGCACGTTTTTTATATTTTTCTATAATATCTTAGATAAAAATTCCTGTAATCTCGGATCCTTCGGATGTTCAAAGAACTCCTCCGGCGTCCCCTGCTCCTTAATCTGTCCGTCTGCCATAAATATGACTCTGCTGCCCACTTCCTTGGCAAATCCCATCTCGTGCGTTACCACGACCATGGTCATGCCGTCTCTCGCGAGCTGCTTCATAAGCTCCAGAACCTCTCCGACCATCTCCGGATCCAGTGCGGACGTCGGCTCATCAAAAAGCATAACATCCGGCTCCATTGCCAGAGAACGGACGATTGCAATCCGCTGCTTCTGTCCGCCTGAGAGCTGTGACGGATAAGCGTCTGCCTTCTCGGACAGGCCAACCCGTTCCAGAAGCTCCATTGCCTGCTTATCGGCTTCTTCCTTCTTCATACCCCGGAGCTTGATCGGCGCCAGCGTAATATTTTCCAGAATCGTCTTGTGGGGAAACAGATTAAAATGCTGGAATACCATACCCATCTTCTGACGGTGTTTGTTGATATCCACCTTCTTATCTGTAATATCCACACCTTCAAAATAAATCCTGCCTTCCGAAGGTTCTTCCAGCAGATTCAGCGAACGGAGAAAGGTGGATTTGCCGGAGCCGGATGGTCCCACCACTACCACCACTTCACCCTTACGGATCTCTTCACTCACCCCGTCAAGAGCGTGTAAAGCGCCGAAGATTTTATGCAGGCCTTCTACCTTGATCAATGTATCTCCATTATTAATGGTCACTGTTCCTCAGCCTCCTCTCCAGCATATTCACAAGCTTGGAAAAAATCATAACCATAGCCAGATAAATCACTGCTACCGTCAGCAGAGGAAACATTGCGTCATATGTACGGCTGCGGATAATATCTCCGCCCTTGGTCAGATCCTGAATCGCAATGTATCCGGATACGGAAGTCTCCTTCAAAAGAACGATAAACTCATTGCCAAGTGCCGGCAGGATATTCTTAAATGCCTGCGGAAGAATAATATAAATCATAGTCTGGAAATAATTGAATCCCAGGGAACGTCCCGCCTCAAACTGTCCATTATCGATCGACATGATTCCTGATCTTACGATCTCGGCCACATACGCTGCCGAATTCATTCCAAAAGCCATCACCGCCGCCAGAACCTTGCTGACATTAATGCTCTCAAAAATCACAAAGTAAATGATCAAAAGCTGCACAACAACCGGCGTTCCGCGAATCACCGTAATGTAAATCTGTGCTATCAGGTTCAAAAGCTTCAGTTTTCCGGTCTTGTCATAGGTCGAACGGACAATCGCCAGAAGAAATCCCAGCACAATTCCGATCAGTAACGCAAAGAAGGTAATCTGCAGGGTAACCTTCAAACCATCCGCAATATAGATCCACCGGTCTCTGTCTATGAAGTTAAATGTAAACCGCTCTGCAAAGCTCATATCCTTGATGCCCACTTAACTCATCCTCATCTTTCTTAATATCGTCTGCACACAACTGCACAAATATTTACTCTGCTACAATAACTACCTGACGTGCTGTACAGTAAGTATCTGAGAAATCAACAGACTTCAGACGATCCTCTGTAACGGTCATACCTGCAAAACCAACATCTGCCTTGCCACTCTGAACAGCAGTAATGATAGAGTCAAAGTTCATATCTTCAATCACAAGCTCCAGGCCCAGGTAATCACAGATTGCTCTTGCAACATCCGCGTCAACGCCCATGATCACATCTTCTCCATCAACGGTGTCATGGAACTCGTATGGCGGGAACTCGGCATTGGTAGCCATAATAAGCTGTCCATCGCGCTCTACAGACTCGTCGATTGCGTAAGGCTCTCCCTCACCGCTGATATAGTAGTCCAGGATTGCATCAAAGGTTCCATCCTCTTTCAGTGCAGCCAGCGCCTCGTTCAGTTTCTCCGTAAGCTCTGTGTTATCCTTGGAAACAGCAATTGCATACTCTTCCTCTGTGTATGCCTCATCCAGAATCTTAAGCCCATCGTTCTCAGATACGAATACCTGTGCGGGCTCATTGTCAATGATTACTGCATCGATCTTGCCCTGCTGAAGTGCCTGAACTGCCTCAAATCCCTTATTGTAACGCTCAACGCTGTCCTCGCCAAATTCATCTGTCACATAGATATCGCCTGTCGTACCCGTCTGTACACCGATCTTCTTCCCTTCCAGCTGGTCAATGGATGTAATGGCCTCTTTTTCCTCCGGCTTCTCTTCTGAAGAATCGCTTCCAGAGCCACACGCCGCCAGTGACAGTACCATCGCTCCGGCTAATAATAAGCTGGTTAATTTTTTCAATTTCATAATTTCTCCCTTCTGCCCACGCTGTGAGCCTCTCCTCCACGAATTTCTGTGGAATCGCTTACATTTTTTTGCATAATTATTCATCCCCACTATTTTATCACGTTTCTTACAAAAAGCAAGTGGCTTTTTGGGTTTATTCCAAAGAAAGCCACTTTAGTCACACCTGTTCAGTTATTTTATGGTAATTATCCCATAATCAGCTTAATGATTGACGATACAATAATAAGCCCTCCCAACACAATTCGGTAATATCCAAACACCTTAAAATCATGCTTCTTAATATATCCCATCAGGAACTTGATCGCAATGATGGACACTCCGAAGGACACCAGACATCCTAACATCAAAAATCCAAATTCTGCTGCCGTAAAATGAAATCCGAACTTCACAAGCTTTAAGAAGCTTGCGCCGAACATCACCGGAATGGCAAGGAAGAATGTAAATTCTGCCGCCGTCTCTCTGGCCACTCCAATTAGAAGCGCTCCGATAATGGTCGCCCCTGATCTGGAGGTTCCCGGAATCAGCGCCAGCATCTGGAATACACCGATCCACAGAAGCATCTTTACCGACAGCTGGGATATCTTCGTTACCTGCGGCTTCTTTCCCTTATTTTTATCCTCAATAATAATGAAAAGCACACCGTAAACAATCAGCATCACTGCTACCGGAAACGGCTTATAAAAAATTGCATCCAGATAATCATTAAATATCAATCCCACCACTGCTGCCGGAACAGATGCGATGACTACCTTGATCCACATCTGCCAGGTAAGCATCTTCTGCCTCTTGGTCTTTCTCGGCGAAAATGGATTCAGTTTATGAAAATACAGAACCACAACCGCCATGATCGCGCCAAGCTGAATCACTACATTAAACATCTCCATGAATGCATCACTTAAGTCTGGCTCCAGCAGACTTCCAACCAGAATCAAATGTCCGGTACTGCTGACCGGAAGCCACTCGGTAATTCCTTCTACGATACCGAGAATTACAACCTTAATAAAATCCAGCATAATTTTCTCCTTTTTCTTCTTCTGCTATTTTAATACGTACTTTTCAATCGCCTTTGCAACTCCGTCCTCGTCATTGGAAAGCGTCACATAATCCGCCGCCTGCTTTACCGGCTCGATCGCATTCGCCATGGCAACTCCGAATCCCGCTTCCTGAATCATCTCCACATCATTGGAGCCATCCCCGCAGGCCATGATCTGCTCTCTTGGAATTCCAAGAATCTCTCCAAGCTTCACCAGCGCAATTCCCTTTCGGGCATCTTTGGCATTTGCTTCTATATTATTGAAGAGCGCACCTGTATATTCAATCCCCGGCACCTGTTCTTTTGCTTCTTTTAGCGCTGCTTCTTTCTCTTCCAAATTGGCAAAAAGCGCCTGAATCTTATCCGTCGGGCGATGCTCTCTGCAGAAGAAATCATATACATTCTCCACCGGCCTTCTCGTACTTGAAAGATATCTTGCCATCGGTGCAACCGGCATATATTTGTCAATGTGCTTCAGGCTCTCCATATCGGCATATCCTGCTCCGTCAAAATATGCTTCCAAAAATACATCGTACTTTTTAAATATCTCTAAAAGCTTCTTCCCATCTTCGTAGCTCATCAGCCTTTCATACAAAACCTGATCCTCTTTCATATCCAGTACCCGGGCTCCATTTGCCGTCAGTGCGTAGCGTATCCCTGGAAATTCCATAATTTCTTTTGGAATTCCACATACCGGACGTCCCGTCGCAGGCAGCACAATCACCCCCTGGCGGATAGCCTCTGCAATCACCTGCCTTGAATACTCTGTAAAAACCTTGTTGCTGTTCAAAAGCGTTCCATCCAGATCCAATCCGATTAATTTAATGTTTTGTTTCATCATATGCCAGTAATTCCTTTCCATCTTGTGTAAATAAGAAGAGCCCTGTGCTGATCTGATTCCGGTTCGCCGCTGCATATGCCTGTTCTCCATGCATCTTCATCTTTTCTACCACAGTCTCCTGGGATGCCGGGGCGAAGAGAACTACATCCTTCGACGGCACCATAATAAGCAGATCATCCTTCAGCTTATCGACACACACATTCCAGATATGCCGAAAGCACAGTGAACTCGCTTCATGAAATCCATCCGCCAGAATAGCAAAAGCCCCATACATGGTATTTCCAATAACAAATTCCACATCCCTTACCAGATTCTCACATGCAATCCGATACAGCATCTCTATATCGCAGTCTGGCGGAAGCATATTGTCTTTTATGATTTCATATGTCTCTTCTCCGCGTTTTATTACAAACAGAACCATCAAATCTCCCACAAATGAAATCAGCGGCGTATCCTTCTCCGATATCATCTTACCATTCAATGCCTGTGGCTCTACAAGTGACTGCGTAATCCACGGATAAATCTGTTCTTTGATATTTTCAAACAGGTAGTGCTCTTCTTCATATTTTTTCATAGTCCATGCTCCTACACAAAAATTAAATTTAATATATACTTAATATATCAAAGTTTGCGAAATAAAGCAATTTGTTGTATAATATAAAAACACTTGCTGTAATATTCGTACCCACAGGGTATAAGAATTAAATTTATGTCACAATACATATTTCATTTTTGTTATATGACATACTAAGAAAGGACAAGTATATATGAGTATAAGACACAGGCGCCTGGTACGCGCAGGGGCAGTAGTCCTCTGTGTTGCTGCCATTGGATGCGCAAATACGTATGTTTACGCGGAACCTTCTTCAGCAGAGTTAGAAAAAAAGACTTCCGACCTGAAAAGCGAGCTCAATGGTCTGAACAGTCAGCTTGACGAACTCGTCACCCAGATGGATACCATGTCACAGGAAGCCGAGGAGCTTGCCGCTGCCATGGAACGGACACAGGCCCGTCTGGATGAAGCACAGGCAAAGGGTGAAGAACAATATGAAGCCATGAAGCTTCGAATCAAATACATATATGAAGCTGGTGACACTTCATTTATTGAGCTTTTGTGTTCCGCAACAGACATGTCAGATTTTCTGAATAAAACAGATTTTGTCAAGAATGTCAGCGAATATGACCGCAATATGCTGAATGAGCTGCTTACAACCCAGAAAGAGATTACAGAAGAAGGTGATAAGCTGGAAGAGCAGCACCAGGAATTAATCGCAAAGCAGGAAGCGCTCGGAGACAAGCGTCAGGAAGTAGAAAGTATGATTTCTTCCGCTTCCAGCGAGTTAGGCAGCTACAGCGCTCAGCTTGAGCGCGCAAAGCAGGCCGAAGCCCTCGCCGCACAGCAGGCGGCCAATCAGGCAGCTTCCTCGCAGCCTCAGCAATCTCAGCAGCCCTCTGGCGGACAGAATATTAACAACAATTCACAGCCAGTTCCCCCGGCAGAACATACACCTGCTTCTTCTGAAGGCAAAAAGAGTTTGGGGTCTTTCCGTATTACCCATTACTGCCCCTGCTTTTATTGCTGTGGAAGCTGGGCTGGCGGCAATACCGCATCAGGAACCGTACCAACGCCAGGGCGAACCATTGCCGTTGATCCAAGTGTAATTCCTCTCGGAACCCGGGTAATCATTAATGGTCAGGTTTATGTAGCAGAAGATACAGGCGGTTCTATCACGGGTAAGAAAATAGACATTTTTGTGGCAAATCATTCTACAGCTTTGGCCAGTGGTGTATATTACGCCGAGGTATACCTGGCTGATTAATACAACTGAATATTCAATAAAAAAGTCGCTGCAAAAGTAGAATCATTTCCTACTTTTGCAGCGATCCTTTTATTTTTTTCTATCGTATCTGATTAGCCTTCATAGTAAGCTTTCAGGTACATTGCTTTGATCTCTTTGAACAGAGGATATCTTGGGTTCGCACCTGTACACTGGTCGTTGAATGCGTTCTCAACCATCTCATCCAATGTCTCAAGGAAGTATTTCTCATCTACGCCATAGTCCTTGATGGTTCTCTTAATGCCAACCTTAGCCTTCAGCTCTGCAACCGCTTTGATGAAGTTCTCAAATACTTCGTCATCATCCTTTCCGGTTACGCCGCAGAATCTTGCGAACTCACAGTATCTCTCTTTTGCCTTTGGATATGGATACTGAGAGAAGGTTCCCATCTTAGCCGGTGCCGGATCTGCATTGAATCTCATTACATGCTCGATCAGAAGTGCGTTAGCAATACCGTGTGGCAGGTGGTGATATGCACCCAGCTTGTGAGCCATTGAGTGGCAAACTCCCAGGA
>JAUNGJ010000114.1 GCA_030524585.1 Eubacteriales bacterium
TCGCTTTTTCGATGTTCCACGCAGGAATGTCCAGCGTGCTTTTCTCGATCAGCTCATCAATGTACTGCTCAAAAATCGGTAATTTCATAAAAAATACCCTCCCTGTGCTCTTGCTTTCCCCATTTATAACAGCTCACTCTTCGGTTCGCCAAGCTGCCGGAACCTTCCCAAACGATTCGCCGTCATATTTTCAGTATATCTGATTTTTAAAACAATCGCAATGACTGACAGCAAATTCAGCAAATTCATTTGACAAACTGCTTCCTGAGAATTATCCTTATAAACAAAAGCAAAACCGCCCTGCGGACGGTTTATTCTCACAGTCCGCATCCGCGAATCTGTCAACTACCAAAGGAGTACCTTCATGAAAAAGAAAAATCCCAAACAGATCGCCGCTCTCGTCTGCGTCGTGATCCTTGTTGCCCTCTATCTGCTGACACTCATTTTCGCGATCGCTGATTTTCCCGGCTGGCAGCGCATGTTCGGCGGCTGTCTTGTGGGCACCATTGCCCTGCCGATCCTTTTATGGGTCTATATCTGGCTTTACGGCAAGATCAAAGACCGGCACACCATCGCATCCTTTGATATCGGCGGTCCCGAACATATGGATGAGAAGGAGCGCGAAGCTTTAAACGCAAAGGCCGCCAAAGCAGACTGGAAAAAATAAAAAGCCTCCATCACGTTTTCTCACGGTCTGCGCGTAAATGCGCAGACCTGTCTGAACTGTTCTATAAGCTGCATTTTATCCAGGCATCAGGCTCCGGTTTTGCATGAAATCCTTTCCTGTTACCAGACAGATATTCTATCTTCCTCTGCCATGTACATTCCGTCGCCTTCCTTAATTCCGTAAGTCTCATAGAATTCCGGCATTTGCATGAGCGTGACATTTATTCTCAGATATTCTGCCGGATGAGGATCCTGATATATGCTATACTCAGAGTATTCTCTGGTGATCACACATTTCCAGACCTCTGCGTATGTCCTGAAAAATGTATCATAGTCAAAAGCTTCCTTCTCCTGTGCGATCAGCAGCATACATTTCATGCCCGCCATATCAGCGATCGCTTCTGTCTTGACATTACTGCCGGGATAATTCTCTCCATCGTCAAATGGAACGATGGTATTGTAATAATCAACAAGTTTTTGTGCCCGTGCCTCAAAAGCGGCATAATCCTCCTCTGTCCACCAGTTTGCAAAATTTCCGTCCTTGTCAAACTGGGCTCCCATTGTGTCAAAGGCATGGGATATCTCATGCCCGATCACCAGACCGATGCCGACAAGCTTTTCTTCCTCTGTCATATCAGAATCGTAAAAAACTCCCCCCAGAATACCTGCAATGATATTGATGGAATTGTCCGTCATATTATAGTATGCATTTGCATCGGTAAGCAGCATGTCATCAGCCCAGGCTTCCCTGTCTACCTTTTCATTCACCTTCTTCAGATCCATTTCATAAGCATACCTTTGAATTTCGGTGACCGCTTTAAAATAGCTGCCGCCGTTTTCTCCTGTGGTTATCTTAAGCCTGTCCGTATTTTTCCCCTTATCCGGATAAGCCGCATGGATCGTCATATTATCCAGC
>JAUNGJ010000065.1 GCA_030524585.1 Eubacteriales bacterium
ATCCGGATATAAATACGGCTTAACCATATCCTCAAAAGTATAGACCACAGGAATTGCATCTTTTGCAAACAAATATACCACAATCCGCATCTTAACCGGATCTACGATCCAGTATTCCTTCACTCCGGCGTTCTGGTATTTATAACGCTTCAGCTCATAATCATGCTTCGGATTGGAAGGCGATACAATCTCTATGACAAATTCCGGCGCCCCTTCGCAGTAAGCTCCATTGGCAAGCTTTTCCTTTCCACTTACCACAAAGATATCCGGTTCCAGCATTGTATACTCATCACAATCCAGACACACATCGCAGGAAGCTGCAAAAACTCTGCAATTCTTCTTTTTTCCGCTAATATAATTATAAAAAATTACCGACAATGTCATCAATAGATTCTGATGTCTCAGTGTTGGCGCTTCCATATAGTAAATCTTCCCGTCAATCAGTTCCGCTCTCAGTCCATCCGGCAGCGAATAATATGTACTCAGAGTAGCACGGTTGTCCTTTTTCACAGTCTGGTATACTCCTGTCTCCCGGATGACAGACAACTCGGCGCCAAAGCCTTCCATTTCATAATAATCCAGTCCCATCGCTTTTACCAGGGCATCCATAGTCTTGTCTCTTGGATATCTGGTTGTCCCATTAAATATTTTATTTAATGTTCCTACCGGAATTCCTGACTTCTCCGAAAGCATCCTGCTGGTCCAGCCCAACTCCTTTTTACGATTCTTTAGCTTCTCTATATTTGACCTTAAATACATCTATATCACCTCTTATTCATCGTATCATTTTTATTCATTATTTCCATCAGTATCCTGCGCTCCCTCTGCCTCTTCCGAAGACGCTCCTTCCTCCGGTACTTCTTCATTCTGAAGCAGCTGACGTCCCCTTGTTATACAGCCAATATACCGTTCATCCTCCGAAGCCGGAAGCTCCGCCTCCAACTGCTCCAGCAGCTGTTCCATATCCTGTTTGGTAGCAAAAGGTGCCTGACCGTCCATTAGCTCACACAATTTGATAAAATCTTCTGCAAATTTTTCCGACTGTCCAACAATCTCCATAACCTCTTTGCTCTTTTGATAATCTTCCAGCTCCACAAAATACAGAAGAGCAAGCTCATATGTAAGTTCTTTCTCCCGTTCATACGCCGCCTCTTCTATTTCCTGCTTTTCTTCATTCCACTGTTCCTGCTTCTGCTGCATTTCTTCACGGTAATCCGCAGAGCTTTTACCATTGTTACCTTCTGTGTCTGATAATTCACCCGATATTTCTTCCCCCCTTTTTCTCTCCCGCTCTGACTTCTGGTCCCCCGCGAACTGCATTCCAAGGGCAGCGGCACCCATCAAAACAGCTGCGCACACCAGCATCTTTCCTGTCAGCGGTTTCCTACTTTCTTTTGTCTTCTTCTTGTTTGGAAAATGTTCTGATAATTCCTGAATAGTTTGATAGTTCTTTTTAGAATTCTGATTCAGACATCTGGAAATAATTTTTTGGAATCTGGCCTCCTCCAATCTTCCAAGGGCCGGTTCCACTTCGATCACTGACAGCACATATTGCAGTGTCTTCCCAAACCCATAAATATCCTCCTGAACGCTTACCTTTTGATAATATTGATTCTCTGGTGATAAGAAATGTTCTCGGACATTCCTTCTCTGCATCACATGCAGCATCTCATCCTGCTCCTTGCTTCCCAGATCCAGTAGATGCAGCTTTTCATCTTCTCCCACGATGATGCTGTAAGGATTCACATACTGATAACATGGGTTCCCTCTGCATCGGTGAAAATGTTCCAGCTCATCCAAAAGTCCTCTCATCCATCGGTACAACCGTTCTTTTTCAATCTGAGGATGATACTTCAGCCATAAGATCAATGGCTTTCCTCTGATATAATCCGTGCTCATATAACACCGGTCACTGTGTACAACTATCTTGAGTACATCATAGCCCTGTTTTTCTTCCAAAAACGTTCCATCTCCTCTCTTCATTTACATAATTTTATAATTATGCTAACTCAATTCTAGATATATGTCAAGTACATTATTGGAAATTATGTAATTTATTTTCAACAATGAAACAAACAGAAACTTTCAATGCCCCAGGCAAACTCAAGTCTATATCCAAAAATGGTGCCGGAGAATATCTCCGACACCATCTTTTTATCATTTTCATTGTTTTCTACTGTAGCTTTAATTAGATTTCCTCACCTTTTTCAAGTGCAAGTGTTTTTGTTGTAATGTCACATACAGAAGATGGTCCATAGTACTGGATAGCACCTGGGAATAAGAATGCAGTCTCAACAGCCCACTCATCTCTGTGTGCTTCAAAGTACTTGAACGGAGCTCCGTCAAGCTCTGTAAGTGCTTTTCTGATAACCGGCTTATCTTTACCATTTCTTCTTTCCATGTTCATCATCTTTGTAATCGGCATACCGCCTGCAACCCACTCTTCAGCTGGTTTGGACAGATTAGAAACCTTAGAAAGATATCCGTTGAATCCATACTGGATCAGCATAAATGCATTGTATCCAAGTGAGTAGCAGTAATCAGCATCAAAGTTAGACGGGAATGCACATCTTCCTTCATATCCGAAGAAGTGATGCTGTACACCAAATTTACCGGTGTATGTTCCTGCTGCTTTTCTCTCAGCAAGCTTATCAGCTACAAGCGCTGAGAACAGTTTTTCAGACTCAATCAGAGATACCTGAACATTACCATGCGGATCTCTCTCAAGGAAAAGCTGCTGCTGAATTCCCTGTGGAAGAATCTCAAATACTGCCATAGACTCTTTTGTAAGTCCGGCTTTGATAAATTCATATTTTGCTTCCCATGATGGAAGTGCATTAAATTCTTCTGTCTTGCTTCCTGCAAGAAGCTCATTAATCTCAGCAATCAGTACAGAGAACTCAGGAACGAACTCTACAATTCCCTCTGGGATAATAGCAACACCAAAGTTATCTCCGTTAGCTGCTCTCTTCTCTACAGAATCAGCAATGTAATCAGCAATTTCTGAAAGTGACATCTTCTTAGCCGCTACTTCTTCACCGATCAGGCAGATGTTTGGCTGTGTCTCAAGTGCACATTCCAGCGCTACGTGAGAAGCAGAACGTCCCATAACCTTGATAAAATGCCAGTATTTCTTAGCAGAATTAGCATCTCTCTCGATGTTGCCGATCAACTCACTGTATGTCTTAGTTGCTGTATCGAAACCGAAGGAACACTCGATATCTTCATTCTTAAGGTCACCGTCAATTGTCTTAGGACATCCAATTACCTGAACGCCTGTGTTGTTAGCTGCCATGTATTCAGCCAGTGTACATGCATTGGTATTGGAATCATCTCCACCGATGATAACAATCGCTGTGACTCCATGTTTCTTACAAACTTCTGCCGCAACAGCAAACTGCTCAGGTGTCTCAAGTTTTGTTCTTCCAGATCCGATGATATCAAATCCACCGGTATTTCTGTACTGATCGATGTATTCATCTGTCATCTCAATGAAATCATCTTCCAGAAGCCCACTCGGTCCTCCCTTAAATCCAAGAAGAACATTGTCTTTGTTTGTAGCTTTCAGTGCATCATAAAGACCACTTATTACGTTATGTCCGCCAGGAGCCTGTCCGCCTGAAAGGATAACACCTACGATCTGTTTCTTCTCTGCAGATGTGTTCTGTCCTTTCTCAAATGTAATCTCCGGCTTTCCATATGTGTTAGGGAAAAGCTCTGCGATCTTCTCCTGATCAGCAACGCTCTGTGTTGCCGCGCCTTCTTTTACACAAATCTCCGCGATACCATTTCTGAGCATTCCAGGGAGTTTTGGAGCATACTCATATCTTGCTTTCTGAAGTGATGAAATCTTCATAATCATTCTCCTTTATTACTAATTTGTATATCATTTAGCCCACTTGATACACGAAATATTTTACCATAAATGTGTGGACTATTCAAACACTATTTGCCTCTATCTAACCATATCTCTGGTGATCTCATTCAGACGGTAGGCGCCGCACATTGCCATCGTATCCTTCAGCTCTCCGGCAATCTTTTCCACATATGTCCGTACGCCTTCTTCTTCGCCTCCATAGACAGCCGTGACAAATGGCCTTGCAATCAGGACCGCATCTGCTCCCAGTGCCAACGCTTTAAATACATCCACACCGGAACGGATACCGCCATCCACCAGGATTTTCATGGAACCTCCCACTGCGTTTGCAATATCACTCAGTACTTCCGCTGTCGCCGGACACTGATCCAGTACACGTCCGCCATGATTCGATACAACGATTGCAGACGCACCTGCTCTCTTTGCTTTTAAAGCCCCTTTTACCGTCATGATTCCTTTTACAACAAACGGAACACCTGCTGCATCCACGATTGCTTTTAATTCCTCTACCGACTTACTTCCCGCCGGTGGCGTCATGTTCTTCAGGAAAGGAAGTCCTGCCGCATCAATATCCATTGCCACTGCAAAGGCCCCGGCACTCTTCACCATCTCCAGTTTTTCATAAACTGTATCATAATTCCAGGGCTTTACTGTCGGTATTCCAACGCCGCCTTTCTCCTTTATGGCTGCCGTTGCCGCCTTCATCACCTCCGGATTGGTTCCGTCTCCTGTAAATGCCGCAATCCCCGCATCTGCACAGGCAGATACCAAAATGTTATTGTATGCCATATCGTCATATTTGTCTCCATAATGAAGATTCACAGCCCCTACCGGCCCTGCAAAAAATGGATATTCAAAGTTCCTTCCGAATAGTTCCAGACTCGTATCCACCGACTTATTCTCTGTCAGTGTGTCCATCTGCACACGGATTTCTTTCCACTTATCATAATTGCGGATTGCAGTATCTCCCACTCCCTTGGCTCCCGGCCCCGGAATCGTATTTTTACAGGCCCTTCCGTTACACTCATAACATGCCTTGCACAGTTTACCGATTACCGGTCTCGCACTCTCTGTTACCTCTTGAAAATTCATTGCTGATCCTCCTTTGCCTTTTCTCATCGTCGCACCTACAGGACCCGCCACTGGCAGTTCCCTTCGGATGCCTGGCAACAAAAAAACCTGCAGATGATTCTGCAGGTTTTCAAGCGTGGGCGAGAGGATTCGAACCCCCGACCTTTTGGTCCGTAGCCAAACGCTCTATCCAGCTGAGCTACGCCCACACATGCATGTGAACATCTCATCCACAGCAAATAATATCTTAGCGGATTCTTTTGCATTTGTCAAGACATCACATACATTTTTTTAATAATTTCCCAAAATATTCTGCTGTTTCCTAATTTTAGCTTCTAATCGCTGCCTATCTCCGAAAACCACGATACCGGTTGATGCAGGCGTATATCTCCTGCCGGCGCACTGATGCCAGATTACCGGATACACTGCCTCTGCTTAAGGCTCCCGGTCCATCCTTTTCCAGCCTCTGGCAGACATGCTCCAACAGCCTTTCAATCTCCTGCTTTGGATTCCTCTCAAGCTGTTCGGCTATATATTTCAGCGCATGACTGAGCGTAGTTGTCTGCTCACTGTCTGCAATCTGCTCTACATATTTTAATTCTACCGTGTCCTTTCCGATAGAAAAGCTGTCCTTTCCAAACTGCTTTGTCTTAATCTGGTCATGTTTCTTCTCAATTCTTCCAACGCTCAGCATACGTCCTGTCTGTTTCCAGGACACCGCCGGCATTCCTTTGATTCCCACCTGTCGTATTCCGGAGTCACGGCAGACCTCTTTTACCCGCTCCGTAATATCCAGCGCCCGGTAAGTATCCATCTGTATAATCTTATCCGCAATATAAAAATATGCTCCTGAGCTTCCTGCAACCAGTATCACCGACACTCCCTGCTGCTGGTACAGGCTTCTGGCCTGATCGATAAATGGCGTGATCGGTTCTTTTTCTTTGGCAATTACCGACTGCATCAATGCATCTCTTACCATGAAGTTCGTTGCCGAGGTATCCTCGTCGATCAGCAGAGCTCCGGCTCCGGAGTCTACTGCTTCCACCACATTGGCCGCCTGAGAGGTCGAACCGCTGGCGTCCTCCGTGGAAAAGTCCACCGTATCCTTACCGTTTGGCAGATGATTGATAAAGGGTGAGATATTGACATGGGACACAGCACGTCCATCCTCCGCCCGTATCTTCATCGCCGTATCATCGGTAATTACATATTCCCTGCCGTCTCCGGCAATATGATTGTATACACCAAGCTCTAATGCTTTCAGAAGCGTAGATTTCCCGTGATATCCTCCGCCGACGATCAGCGTGATTCCCCGGGGAATCCCCATTCCTTTTACCTTTCCCTTATGAGGCAGCGTAAGCTCTACCTCCATCGTTTTCGGACTTTCAAAGGCGATTGCTCCCCGCATGGGCTTATCGGACACACCGCTCTCTCTTGGGAGCACAGAACCATTTGCCACAAACGCAACCAGATCACGCTTTTTTAATTCCTCACGAATCATCTGCTGGTCCTCCGCAAGATTTACCACGTCCCGGATTTTCCGCGGGTCCAGATTCTTATAATACAAAGATTTCTTCACACATTCCGGCACGAACCGGAACAGAATCTTCTCAAGCTCCGGTGCGTTGATACTTCTTCCATTTGCCGGAAATCCCACTTCAAACCGCACGATAATTCTCTTTTCGTTCATCTCAAGCGCCGTCCGTTCCAGCACCTGCTGCCCGCATCTGGATATACTCATCAGCCCGCTTTTACCGGACCCCTTGGCCTGAAACATATAATCGGACATACATTTCCCAAAGATTCTGGTCAAATGGTCCTGCAGCGCAATTCTTTTATATTTTCGGTCAAATAATTCACCCGGGAATCCCGCCGTTTTCTGTGATACTTCCACGCTCACTTTAGACGGCGCCGCAAAGGGATCTCCCTGCACATGGTCAATATGCAGAATATATCCCGGAAACTGATAGCTTCCCCGAAGGTCCTTATAAGCCGGATAGCTTTTCCGGTGTATCCTTTCCAACTGTGTTCTTAACTGTGTATCTGTATTCATCATCCATTCCACCTCTTCATATCATCTCAAATACTTTAAGCTCTGATCTTATTTTTCACGGAAAGTTATCGCTCCCGTAGCCTCATCCATCTGATCCACAATCGCCAGAGACTCTAAATGAAATCCCAGATTGCGGATGATTTGTCCTCCGGGCTGAAAGCCTTTCTCAATAGCGATTCCAATCCCCTCCACCGCAGCGCCTGCGGACTGTACAATTTGAATTAGTCCCTGAAGTGCACATCCATTTGCCAGAAAATCATCAATAATCAGCACATGGTCGTCCTGGTTCAAAAACTTCTTCGCCACGATTACCTGATTTTTGGTCCTATGGGTAAAGGACTCTACCTCTGCCACATACATCTCGCCTTCCAAATTGATGCTCTTTGCCTTCTTGGCAAATACTACCGGCACGCCAAAATGCTGTGCTGTGACAGCTGCAATTCCGATTCCCGACGCTTCAATCGTAAGAATCTTATTGATCGGTTTCCCGTCAAATCGGCTCTTAAATTCTTTCCCCATCTTGTCAAACAATGCAATATCCATCTGATGATTCAGGAAGCTATCTACCTTTAATACATTTCCTTCTTTAACTATACCATCCTTTAAAATACGTTCTTCCAGAAAATTCATTCTTCTTACTCCTTTTGCCTTCCCGATGTCCGTTGCCATCCTGGATATTGTAGCACAACAGGTTCTCGGATACCACGAAAAAAGGGAAATTCCAAAAGAATCTCCCAAAATACTATCGCTTTCTTCTCTCTTTCTGTACTGCTTCCAAAATCACTTTACGGGCTTCCTTTGCCTTTTCCGGCTTCATGTCCGGAACTCCCTCAAGAGGATATTTTTTGCCCAGATTTTTATATTTGTTCACACCCATCGTATGATAGGGCAAAACCTCCAGGCCTTTCAGATTTCGGAATTTTCCGATCAAATGACCTACACCCTGCAGCTCCTCTCTGCTGTCTGTAATACCGGGTACTACGACATGGCGTATGATCACAGGTATCCCCGCCAGTTCCAATGCCTTTGCAAATGCCAGCACCGGACTCTGTTCTCTTCCCGTAAGCTTCTTATGGCCTTCCGCACCACTGTGCTTAATATCCAGAAGCACCAGATCCGTTGCCCGAAACAGCCGCTCGAAGTCGGCTTTTCGTTCCTCCCGATACATAATTCCCGAAGTATCCAGGCAGGTATGAATCCCTCTTCGCTTTGCCTCCTCAAACAGCGCTGTCAGAAATTCAAGCTGCATCAGTGGTTCTCCGCCTGTGGCAGTAATTCCGCCGTTCCGGTAAAACACCCGGTTTCTCTCATACTGCTCCAGAATTTCTTCAATCGTCATCTCCGTACCGCCCTGCATATCCCAGGTATCCGGATTATGACAGTATTGGCACCGCATCGGGCACCCCTGGAAGAAGACAACAAAACGAACTCCGGGACCATCTACGGTCCCGAAGCTCTCTGTGGAATGAATACGTCCTTTAATATTCTCTTCCCTCATATCATTCTAAAATCCTTCGTGGAAGGTTCTGGATATAACTTCATCCTGCTGCTCTTTCGTCAGCTTATTGAAGTTTACTGCATATCCGGATACCCGCACGGTAAGCTGCGGATATTTTTCCGGATGTGCCTGTGCATCCAGAAGTTTCTCTTTCGTAAACACATTGATATTCAGATGGTGTCCGCCTTTCTCTGCATATCCATCCAAAAGATTTACCAGGTTATCAACCTGTGCGTCGCTGATATTGTTCATATTAAACTTCCTCCTCTCTGTCATCTGTTAAATTTGGCTCCATACATGCACAATCCGGCTCTAATGAGAAGCTCAGGTCGTCCAGACTGATGTCGCTGATCAGCACACCGTCTTCTTTTCCAAGAGCTCCCGGAATGATGGAAAATGTATTTGAGATTCCATCCTGTGCATCCTTGAACGGAAGCTTGGATACAGAGCTTAATGATGCAACTGCGCCGTGGCTGTCTCTTCTGTGCATTGGGTTTGCTCCCGGCGCGAATGCCTCTCCGGCCTTTCTTCCATCCGGAGTAGAGCCGGTATTCTTACCATATACTACATTGGATGTGATGGTAAGGATTGATGTGGTCGGAACACCGCCGCGGTATGTGTGATTACCTTTTACATAGTGCATAAATTCCTTCACAACATTATATGCGATGTCATCTACCCGGTCATCGTCATTGCCGTATTTCGGAAATTCTCCCTCTACCTCGTAATCTACAACAATTCCATTCTCATCACGAATCGTTTTAACCTTAGCGTATTTGATCGCTGACAGAGAATCCGCAACTACGGAAAGGCCCGCAATACCTGTCGCAAACCACCGTTTTACCTGCTTATCATGAAGCGCCATCTGGATGCGCTCATAGCAGTACTTATCATGCATATAGTGAATGATATTCAGGGCGTTCACATACACCTGTGCCAGCCACTTCATCATATCATTGAAGCGTTCCATAACCTCATCATAATCCAGGTATTCGGATGTGATCGGACGGTATTTTGGTCCCACCTGCTTCTTGGAAATCTCATCCACACCACCGTTGATTGCATACAGCAGACACTTGGCCAAGTTTGCACGGGCGCCAAAGAACTGCATCTCCTTACCTACACGCATAGAAGACACACAGCATGCGATCGCATAATCATCGCCGTGTGTTACCCGCATCAGATCATCATTTTCATACTGAATAGAAGACGACATAATCGACGTCTTCGCACAGAACCGCTTAAAGTTTATCGGAAGCCTTGTAGACCATAATACGGTCAGGTTCGGCTCCGGCGCTGTGCCAAGATTTGACAATGTATGCAGATAACGGTAGGACATCTTAGTAACCATTGAACGGCCATCGATACCCATACCACCGATAGATTCTGTTACCCAGGTCGGATCGCCGGAGAACAGCGCATTATATTCAGGAGTTCTGGCAAACTTAACCAATCTCAGCTTCATAATGAAGTGGTCAACAAATTCCTGAATCTCTTCCTCTGTAAAGGTTCCATTCTTCAGATCCCTCTCTGAGTAAATATCAATAAATGTAGATGTTCTTCCCAGAGACATCGCCGCGCCATTCTGCTCCTTGATTGCCGCCAGATATCCAAAGTACATCCACTGAATTGCTTCCTTAACATTCGTTGCCGGTTTGGAAATGTCATAGCCATAGATTTCTCCAAGCTCTTTTAATTCCTTCAGCGCCTTGATCTGCTCGGAAAGCTCCTCTCTCTGTCTGGTAACATCAGAGTACATAATCACTCTGGTTCCATCCTTCTGTCTCTGCTTGTCTTCAATCAGACGGTCAACGCCATACAGTGCTACACGTCTGTAATCACCAATAATTCTTCCGCGTCCATAAGCATCCGGAAGACCGGTAATAATATGGCTGGAACGGCAGGCACGCATTTCCGGTGTGTATGCATCAAAAACTCCGTCATTATGAGTCTTTCTATGTTTCGTAAAAAACTCAACAATATCCGGATCTACATGATATCCATTATCCTCACACGCCTTGATCGCCATACGGATACCTCCGTAAGGCTGCAGTGCACGCTTAAACGGCTTGTCTGTCTGGAAACCTACGATCTTTTCCTTATTTTTATCTAAATATCCAGGTCCGTGAGACGTAATTCTGGATATAATCTTAGTATCCATATCCAGAACGCCGCCCTTTTTTCGTTCCTCTTCTGAAAGCTCCATTACCTGCGCCCATAATTCCTGGGTAGCTTTTGTTGGTCCCGCCAGGAAAGACTCATCGCCCTCATAGGGAGTATAATTCTTCTGAATAAAATCCCGGACGTTAATTTCTTTCTGCCAGACCCCTCCAACAAATGAATTCCATGCCTGTTCCATCTCTTCCTCCTTAATATATTAATTATTCATCTATGTTAAGCAGCCACTGTAAGCTGCAAAACACTCCTTCTTCCCTGACTCCATAAGCGTCTGTAGATCGCCGTACATTTCTTGAATTTTTGAAATGTACGCATGGCCTCACTCTCGTTGCAGTATACCTTCCAGCATCCGGCGCAGATACAATTGCGCCCGGAATTCTCCACAAAGCCCACCACATCTCCCAGCGGATATCCCAGGAACAATCCGATCTCATGAGGAAAGTCCTGACTATTCTTCAAACGCTCTTTCAGCCGGCTGACTACGCAATCCACATCTATACTATCATATCCCAGGCTTTTTAGGAAGCATTTTACTCCCGGTCTTTCCATATCTTTCTTCAAAAGCTCTTTCCGATATACATAAATCAGCGCTGTATTACCTCTGATTCTCAAAACACACAGATTAACACCTTTTTCCGCCATACATTGATTCCAAAAAGATACATAGGCATCCACTTCTTCTAATGAAGAATAAGAATAAGAAAACAGATTCGCAGTCTTCAGTGATGCCAATGTGGGGGAACAGTGTTCTACCAGATATTTCTCCATTTTCTCTCTCCCTTTCAAATACATTCATTGCAAATATGCTGCGTATTTAGTGTCATCCTTTTAGCCCAAAATATTCCCGATAGAAATATTTGTATGATGCTTATTATAATTAATCTAATTCTGCCTTTCATCATTTCGTTAGTTTCGTCTAACCCCAACTCATTATAAATGGTTAGCTCAAACTAACCATTTATAATATAATATATTTTCAAGTCGCTGTCAATAACTACTCTCTTTTCTCTTAAACTCCTGTTTTTTATATATTATTAGGAAGATATTCCTCCCCATTTTTCAAAAAAGTGTTGCAATTATACATCAATTATGATATTATTAAACTCGGTCACCGCGGAAATGCGTTGACATAGATACGGCTCCATGGTCAAGCGGTCAAGACATCGCCCTTTCACGGCGGTAACCCGGGTTCGATTCCCGGTGGAGTCACTGATGATTCACATCTTGCCGATGTGGCTCAATTTATTTAGATTGACTTTTGTCAATCGCAGGCAGGGCTGCTGATTACAAATCAGCTGCTCATCACACATCTTGCCGATGTGGCTCAATTCTTTTAGATTGACTTTTGTCAATCGCAGGCAGGGCTGCTGATTACAAATCAGCTGCTCATCACACATCTTGCCGATGTGGCTCAATTGGCAGAGCAGCTGATTTGTAATCAGCAGGTTATCGGTTCGAGTCCGATCATCGGCTTAGTCCTTACAGGGACTTAATATTTGGACCTTTAGCTCAGTTGGTTAGAGCAATCGGCTCATAACCGATCGGTCCTG
>JAUNGJ010000010.1 GCA_030524585.1 Eubacteriales bacterium
GAGCAACGGCCTTCTAAGCCGTAGGTCGAGGGTTCGAATCCCCCCAGGCTCGTTGACACGTACATTCAAGTATAGGTCAAACTTGATGAGCGGGTCAGTCCCATAGCCTTGGCGTATGATGAGCCGGTGGATGGACTTATTAGAATATGGTGGGTATGGTGCAGTTGGTTAGCGCGCCAGATTGTGGTTCTGGATATCAAGGGTTCGAGTCCCTTTACCCACCCTTTTTTCTTTTAATGGGCTATCGCCAAGCGGTAAGGCACAGGACTTTGACTCCTGCACTCGTTGGTTCGAATCCAACTAGCCCAGTTTTAGGGGCGTGTAGCTCAGGTGGTAGAGCACTTGACTTTTAATCAAGTTGTCCGGGGTTCGAATCCCCGCACGCTCATTCATTCAAATATTTAGTGCAAATCCAATAGGATTGCGCTTTTTTTATATTGATATGCGGATATGGCGGAATTGGCAGACGCGCTAGACTTAGGATCTAGTGTCCATGACGTGCAGGTTCAAGTCCTGTTATCCGCACTGCAATCCTCAGCTCCTGAGAAATCAGGGGTTGGGGATTTTTTGCAGATGGATGAAGTCAAAGCAGCGTGAAGCTGGAGTTAGGAGGGTGATCATGCTTCAGGGAATTGAAGTCATTTTTAAGGACAGAAATAAAATGACAAAATCATTAAAGAAAGCGTCCTATAAGTCTTATATGGAAGGGTTTCTTAGGGAATATGAGTATTACTTTTCTGAAATGAAGGAATATGTAGAGCGGGCGGAAGACAGAGAGGCAGCCGCGAAGGAGATTGGAGTGTGTATTGTAAGGGCGGTAACACAGACCTACGCCAATAAACATGGTAAGCTGGATGGCAGAACCGAAGCGGAGCTGAGTATGTTTATGGTATATTATGTGTTTCCTGCAATTTTGAAACAGGGAGAAATGGGTCCTTTGATTGCGGATGGAGTATTGGCCGCGTGGCGTGTCTGTGTAAACAATAAGGATATGCAGTATGCAGATTACGATACGATCTGCCAGGGATTTCGCGAAAAGTTTCTTGGAATATTTTAAGGGAAGGAACTAAATTGCAAATATGCAGATATTTTGACAATTGGGATTGGAAAGAGTACAGTAAATAGTGTATGATAGATTAGCATATATAGATATGGATGAGAGGAGGAGAAGAGTTGGAAAAAGGCTTATATGACAACTATGTGAATATCCTGAAGCATGAGCTGGTTCCTGCATTGGGGTGTACGGAGCCGATTGCCATTGCATTTGCGTCGGCAAAGGCTACGCAGGTGCTGGGTGAGTTTCCGGAACATATTGACATGAGCTGCAGCGGCAACATTATCAAGAATGTGAAGGGCGTGAACGTGCCGAATTCCGGCGGACTAAAAGGTATTGAGGCGGCAGCAGTCCTGGGAGCTGTCGGCGGCGATGCAGATCGGGAGCTGGAGGTTCTGGAGACGGTTACCGAGGAACATATTGAACGTACCAAAGAGCTGGCCGCTGCGAAGATGTGCAGCTGTAATCTGGTCGAAGGAGTAGCAAACCTCTATATTACCGCCAGGGTGAGCAAAGGGGAACACTATGCCGAGGTGACGATCATCAATCATCACACCAATATTATCAGAATCGTAAAGGATGGAGCTGTGCTTCTTGAGCGTCCGGCGGAAGCGGAGGCCAAAGAGGCGGGAGCAGACAAGTCAAAGCTTACGGTGAAAGATATCCTGGAATTTGCTGATGAGGTAAAGATGGAGGATATTGAGGAAGTCATCGAGCGGCAGGTGAGGCTGAACTCGGCGATTGCCCAGGAGGGGCTGGATAATAACTATGGTGCACAGATTGGAAAGACTCTGATGCATGTCTGGGGCAAATCAATTACAACCCGCGCCTGTGCAAGGGCAGCAGCGGGAAGCGACGCCCGTATGGGCGGCTGTTCTCTGCCGGTTGTGATCAATTCGGGAAGCGGCAATCAGGGCATGACGGTGTCTCTTCCGGTGATTGCCTACGCGGAAGAATGGGAAGTTTCCAGAGAGAAGATGTACCGTGCACTGGTGGTCAGCAATCTGATTGCGATTCATCAGAAATATTATATTGGCAGTCTGTCGGCGTACTGCGGAGCCGTGAGCGCCGCCTGTGGAGCCGGAGCCGGTATTACCTACATGTACGGCGGCAGCTATGAGCAGGTATCGCTTACGATCATCAATACCCTTGGAAATGTGGGCGGTATTGTCTGCGACGGCGCAAAGTCTTCCTGCGCAGCCAAAATTGCATCTTCTGTAGACGCGGCACTGATGGCGTTTAACTTAAGTATCCAGAATAAGAGCTTCCTTCCCGGAGAAGGAATCATTAAGGGAGATATCGAAGAGACCATTAAAAGTATGGGGTATATTGGACGTGTTGGTATGCGTTCGACGGATACGGAGATTCTGAATATTATGATCGACCGTATCAATGTAAATCAGGAATGTTAATATTTAAAAGGAATGGGGAAAATCATGAAGAAAAATAGTTTTTTCAGCAGCCTGCCATTTAAACTTCTGGTAGGCGTTGTGCTGGGTATTGTAATTGGACTTTTGCTGAATGGTGCGGCAGAATCCGCATTTGTATCGGCGGTCCTGAATGTTATTGTAACTTTGAAGTATATTCTCGGTCAGGTGATCACTTTCTGCGTACCGCTGATCATTATTGGATTTATTGCACCATCCATCACCAAGCTTGGAAGCAGCGCATCCCGTATGCTGGGCGTGGCAATTACGATTGCTTATGTCTCATCTCTGGGGGCGGCGCTGTTTTCTATGGCAGCGGGCTACGGCCTGATTCCGCATCTTTCAATTGCTACAGAAGTTGAAGGATTAAAGGAGCTTCCGGCAGTTGTGTTTGAACTGTCTATTCCTCAGATTATGCCGGTTATGAGCGCGCTGGTATTTTCTGTTATGGTCGGCCTGGCTGCAACGTGGAATCAGTCTAAGCTGATTATTGGAGTGCTGGATGAATTTCAGAAGATTGTATTATCGCTGGTATCCAAGGTCATCATCCCGATTCTCCCGGTTTTCATTGGATTTACGTTCTGTGGATTGGCATATGAAGGATCGATTACAAAACAGCTCCCGGTATTTTTACAGGTTATCGTGATTGTGCTGATTGGACATTTTATCTGGATGACACTGCTTTATGCGATTGCGGGAGTATATTCCGGAGAGAATCCGCTGGAAATCGTTAAGAATTACGGGCCTGCTTATCTGACGGCGGTAGGAACCATGTCTTCTGCTGCAACGTTGGCAGTGGCTCTCCAGTGTGCGGATAAATCCAAGCCGTTACGCAAGGATATGGTACAGTTCGGAATCCCACTTTTTGCAAATATTCATCTGTGCGGTTCCGTGCTTACGGAGGTATTCTTCTGTATGACAATTTCCAAGATTCTGTACGGACATATTCCGTCACTGGGAACGATGATTTTATTCTGTGTGCTTCTTGGAATTTTTGCAATCGGTGCCCCTGGTGTGCCGGGAGGAACGGTTATGGCTTCCCTTGGAATTATCACGGGAGTGCTCATGTTTGATGACGCGGGTACCGCTCTGATGCTTACTATTTTTGCTCTGCAGGACAGCTTTGGTACGGCCTGCAACGTAACCGGAGACGGTGCGCTGACACTGATCCTGACAGGATATGCTAAGAAACATAAGATTGAAGAACAACATATCAGTGTAGATTTGTAAAAAAGAGGTAGATTAAGTGATGACAAGTCAGATTACAAGAGAAGAAGCCTTTGCGCTTTTGAAAAAATATAATAAAGAGCCTTTCCATATTCAGCATGCCCTGACGGTAGAAGGAGTTATGAGATGGTATGCAGATGAGCTTGGATATGGCGAGGAAGCGGAATACTGGGGGATTACCGGTCTCCTTCACGATATTGATTTTGAACTCTACCCGGAAGAACACTGCCAGAAGGCACCGGAGCTTTTGAGAGAAGGCGGCGTGGGCGAGGATATGATTTATAGTATCTGTTCTCACGGATTTGGTATCTGCTGTGATCTTGAACCAAAGCATCAGATGGAGAAGGTGCTGTTTGCGGCAGATGAACTGACTGGACTTATCTGGTCAGCTGCGCTGATGCGCCCTTCCAAGAGCGTTATGGATATGGAAGTGAAGAGCCTGAAAAAGAAATTCAAAGATAAGCGTTTTGCGGCGGGATGTTCCCGGGAAGTGATTACGGAGGGCGCTAAGCGTCTGGATTGGGAGCTGAATGAACTGTTTGAGAAAACGATACTGGCAATGCGGAGCTGCGAGGCTTCAATTGCAGATTTTATGAACAGCTATAGCCCTGAAGAGTAATAGTAAACAGTAATGCAGGGCAGTGTATACTGCCCTGTACAGCCAGACACCAAGGAGGGACAGCGATGGTAAATAAAGTGACATACATTGAAAGTACAGGAGTCAATCCGTATAAAAACCTTGCAATAGAGGAATATCTGTTTTCCAGATGTGAGGAGGATGAGGCGATATTATATCTGTGGCAGAATCAAAATACGATTGTAATTGGAAGAAATCAGAATGCCTGGAAGGAGTGCAGAATCAGCAGAATTGAAGAGGACGGAGCGGTGATTGCCCGGCGTCTGTCCGGCGGCGGAGCGGTGTATCATGACCTGGGGAATCTCAATTTCACATTTCTGGTAAGGAAAGAAAATTATGATCTGAAGAAACAGCTTCAGGTGATTTTGAAAGCGGTACAGAAGCTGGGAATCCAGGCGGAAGCATCAGGCAGAAATGACATTTTGGTAGAAGGACAGAAGTTCTCCGGCAATGCCTTTCATGAGCATAAGGGTCACTGTTACCATCATGGAACGCTTATGGTGAATGTAAAACTGGATGAACTGAATAAGTATCTGAATGTATCCAAAAAGAAATTGGAATCGAAGGGAATTGCCTCCGTGCGGTCAAGAGTCACCAATCTGCTGAGTTATAATCCCAAGATTACGATTGAACAGCTGAAGATGGCTCTGAAAGAGACCTTTGAGGAGGTTTATGGATTCGAGAGTAAGGTTATGAAGGAAGATGAACTGGACCAGAAGGAAGTGAAATCGCTGTATGAGAAATATTCATCCTGGGATTGGATTTACGGAAGGCAGTTTGAATTTCAATATGAGGTATCCGAGCGTTTTGCATGGGGACAGGTAGATATCCAGTTTAAAGTAGACAGTGGGATGATTACGGATGTGGCTGTTTATTCTGATTCCTTAAAGCCGGAGGTAATACAGGAGATTTCGGAGCGGTTGAGGGATATTCGTTATAACAATCAGGGAATGGGAGACCGGATTGCAGAACTTCATTCGGAGGATGAACAGAAGGAGCAGATGTTCCGGGATGTAGAAGGATGGCTTCGGGCAGTGGAATTATAGAGAAATAAGAAAAGCGTCTGTTACGCGGAAGAAGTGCGTAGCGGACGCTTTTGTTCGTAAGCCGTATAAAGTTTAGTTTATGTTATTGTACCGGCGATTCTGCCAGTGCAAGTACTTTTTCTGCGGTCTGGACATCTGTGATCAGTACATGCAGATAATGCCCGTTTAATGCGCCGAGAAGGGAATGTACTTTCTTCTCGCCGCCTCCAATGCCGATGACCTGCTTGTGGTTTGGAAGATCCCGGATATCAATGGAAACAATTCGGTTCTTTAATGTAGTCTCGCACAGCTGCCCGTCTATAGTAAAGAAATTGCCGCATATGTCACCGGCGGCACGGGCGTCCACCAGTTCATTGATCATGGCTGTGTCAAAGGGATAATCGGATAAGTGATCTGCATCCCGTACGGGCTCCTCGCCGATACCCACCAGTGTGGCATCCAGATTGTGCGAGGCATCAAGAATGGAAGCGATGGTCGGCTCCTGCTTGATTGCCGCACACAGCTTTTCACTCTGGCACATGAATGGCGCGGTCAGAATGTTGGCACGGCCGCCGTATTTGTCGATGATGTGCTGAGCCAGAACATTTGGCTGGAAATCCACGCTCTGGGAAGAGCCGCCAACCAGTGTATAGACCATCAGATCTTTGATGGATTTGTCGGGTGCAAGGGACTCGATCATACTATTCAGAGTCCGTCCCCAGGTCAGACCAATCTTCATGTTGCTGTGTACCAGCTGCTCGAAATAAGCGGCAGCTTCGGAAGCAATCTTTTTGGTTACGCTGTCGCTGTCCGCATTAGGGCAGTCCACTAATTTGATGTCCTGCAGACCAAATCTGCGTCTAAGACGTTCTTCTAGCTGAAGCGTCTTCATTGCCCCCCGCACATCTATAATTTCGAATTTTATCATGCCTTCTTCCTTGGCCTCGTCCAAAAGGCGTCCCAGAGTAACCCGGGAAATATTGAGCCGTTTGGCGATCTCTGTCTGTGTATGGCCTTCCTCGTATAAGTAATATAATGCTTTGAGTTTCAAATAATACCTGTGTTCCTGTGATATTGACATGATGTTCTCCTTTTATCGTGCATATGCCCGTCTATCTTATAGTGTATATGCAGGTGGCCTGGCGAGTCTAAATTCATAAGTCAAAAAATTCACCACTATACGCTAATTATATAACGGAGCAGTTTTTTTCGCAAGCAGAAGCCGTGCTTAAAAATAGAATTTTAAGTGGTAAATCTATTGACAGAAAAGGTGCCAGGTGTTATATTAACAGCATAAGAATTTGCAATAGATAAGCAAGTATACAAATGTAAACTTATTAAGTGGGAGGAATTAACATGGAAGGAATTAAGGACAGGAGTTTATTGGAAAACAAAGAATTTCTTCAAGAATTAATGGTCCGTATGATGACCGTTAACAAATTTGAGGATGTAGCATTCTGGTTGTTTGGCCAGGGACTCGTTCACGGGACAATGCACCTTAGTATTGGCGAGGAGGCGACAGGTGTCGGCACGACAGCAGCATTGACAAAGGAAGATTATATGCTGGCTACGCACCGCGGACATGGCCAGGCATTGGGAAAAGGCGTGGATATCAATGCTATGATGGCCGAGATTCTTGCGCGTGCAACGGGTACGAACCATGGTAAGGGCGGTTCTATGCACATCTGTGATTTCGATAATGGTATTCTTGGAGCAAATGGTATCGTCGGAGCAAACGGACCGATCGCCTGCGGCGCGGCTCTTACAATTAAGATGAAGAATATTCCGAACCGCGTATGCGCGGCATTCTTCGGTGACGGAGCCTCCAATGAGGGCGCGATCCTGGAGTCTATGAACCTTGCGGCTGCATGGGATCTGCCGGTAATGTTCATTCTGACCAATAATACATACGGAATGTCAACACCTCTGTCAAGAGTTGTTAAGAATCAGGATCTGAAGCAGAGGGCAGCGGCATTTGGATTTAAAGCATATGAGTGTGACGGAAATGATGTTCTGGCCGTATATGAGACGGTTAAGGAAGCACGTGAGTACGTAGTGGCAGGTAACGGCCCGGTACTGGTAGTGGAGCATACATACAGAACCTCCGGACACTCTAAGAGCGATGGTAACTTATATCGTACAAAGGAAGAAATCCAGTACTGGAAAGACAGAAACCCGATCAAACGTTTCCGCGAGTTCCTTGTTGAGAATAAGATTTTCACAGACGAGGAAATAGATGCTATGCAGGCAAAGGCTGACAAGCTGGTTGACGATGCAGTTGAGTACGCAAAAGCTCAGCCGCAGCCGGTTGTTGCAGACCTGGAAGCAGACGTATACGCAGATTAATTTAGGAGGGTAATAAGATGAGTGAGATGAGACAGATTACTTATAAAGACGCGGTTCGCGAGGCAATGTGCGAAGAGATGCGCCGTGATGAGAATGTATATTTTATGGGTGAAGATATTGGTGCATACTGTGGAGCGTTTGGTGTATCCAAAGGGATGTTAGAGGAGTTTGGACCAGAGAGAATTCGGGAGACTCCGATTTCTGAGACGGCATTCATGGGAGCAGGCGTTGGATCTGCCATCACAGGAATGCGCCCGATCGTAGAGCTGATGTTCTCTGATTTTATGGCGGTCTGCTATGACCAGATTATCAACCAGGCAGCCAAAATGCATTTCATGTTTGCCGGAAAGGTGAATGTTCCTATGGTTATCCGCACGGCGGCCGGCGGAGGTACCGGAGCGGCAGCCCAGCATTCACAGTCTCTGGAGCAGATGTACCTGCATGTACCTGGACTTAAGGTAGTAGTTCCTTCTACACCGTATGATGCAAAGGGATTGTTAAAGGCTTCTATCCGTGACAATAATACGGTCGTATTTTTGGAGCAGAAGAGATTATACAAAGAAAAAGGCATGGTTCCGGATGAGGATTACACCATTCCGCTGGGCGTTGCTGATGTGAAGAGAGAAGGTACGGATGTATCGGTGATTACTTACGGAAGAATGGTACAGATGAGCCTTCAGGTGGCTGAGAAGCTGGCTGAGGAGGGAATTAATGTAGAGGTTGTTGACCTTCGTACTCTTTCTCCGCTTGACAAGGATGCAGTGATTGCAACTGCTAAGAAGACACACAGAGTCGTGATCGTACATGAATCTGTTCAGTTTGGCGGATTTGGCGGTGAGGTGGCTGCTACGATTACGGACAGCGAGGCATTTTATTATCTGGATGCCCCAATCAAGAGAGTTGGAGCGCTGTACTGCCCGGTACCATTTAACCCGGTACTCGAGGCTGAGACATTTCCTACTCCGGCAAAAATTGAAGCAGCGATCAGAGAAGTATTATAGGTAAGGAGGAACAGGTATGGCAACAGAAGTGTATATGCCGAAGAACGGTATGGACATGACTGAGGGAACGATTATCCAATGGCTGAAGAATGAAGGCGACAGAGTCGAGAGAGACGAGCCTATTATGGAAATAGAGACAGATAAGATTACGATGGAATCTGAGTCACCTGCAAGCGGAGTTCTTCTGAAGAAGCTCTATGAGGATGGCGCTGTTGTTCCGGTACTTACTGTGATTGGATATATTGGAGAGCCGGGGGAAGAGATTCCGGATGCGCCGGCAGCGGAGACCGCCGTGGAGAAGAAAGAAGAGGCGCCGGCAGCAGCTGTAAAGGCAGAGGTTCCGGTGAAGATTCTTGCAAGTACAACGGCGATTCCGGCGACTCCTTACGCGAAGAAGATTGCGGCAGACAACGGCATTGATCTTGCAGAGGTTCAGCCCACAGGCCGCTATGGTGAGATCCGGGCTATCGATGTGGAAAATGCAATTCATGCACAGCCGAAGGCTACACCGCTTGCAAGGGCGATGGCTGCAGATATGGGCATTGACCTTAAGACGGTTGCAGGTTCCGGATATCGTGGAAAGATTACCAGTGCAGACCTGACTCCGGAAGAGGCGGCACAGGTGGAAGCAGCAGTGAAAGAGATTGAGGAAATTCTTGAGCGCAGGAAGCTGTCCGGAATGCGCAAGGTCATTGCTCAGAGAATGAGCGCAAGCCACACGGAGATTCCGAATGTTACCCAGAACATTAAAGTGGATGTGACAGAGCTCCTCGCACTGAGAGCAAAGATTAATCAGGGGAAAGAGAAGGCAGATAAGGTATCAGTCAATGATCTTATTATCAAAGCAGTTGGCAAGGCAGTAGCAGAATTTGAGCGGTTCCGCATGACGCTGGAAGGTGATGAATATGTGATTCACAACCAGATTAATGTGGGTATGGCTGTTGGTATTGCTGAAGGACTTCTGGTGCCGGTTATCCGGGATGTTGATAAGAAGAGTCTGGTTGAGGTGTCTAAGAAAGCCAAAGAACTTGCAAAGAAAGCAAGAGAAGGAAAGCTTATGCCAGATGAGCTGGGCGATGGCCGCATCACCATTTCCAATATCGGTATGTATGGAACCCACAGCTTCACACCGATTATCAACCAGCCGGAGGCTTCAATTGTTGGTGTGTGCGGTACGGAGGATGAGCTTGCCCTGCAGGATGGCGAAGTGGTAGTGCGCAAGAAGATGATGATCTGTGTAACCTTCGATCACAGAATTCTGAATGGTACAGAGGTATGTGAATTTGAATCTTGCCTTAAGAATCTGTTGGAGAACCCAATTAGCATACTGATATAGGAGGAGTAACATGGCAACAGAATTATATATGCCAAAGAATGGCATGGACATGACCGAAGGAACCATTGTGAAATGGCTTAAAAATGTAGGTGATCCTGTTGAGAAGGATGAACCGGTCATGGAGATTGAGACAGACAAGATTACGATGGAATCCGAGTCGCCGGCATCAGGTGTACTGCTTGCAAAGCTGTATAAGGATGGTGCAGTGGTTCCGGTTCTGACGACGATCGGATATATTGGAGAGCCGGGAGAGAAGGTTCCGGAAGCAGCGGCTCCCAAGGCAGAGGCAGCAAAGGCAGAGACAGCTGTGGAGACCGCTGCTCCGTTACCTAAGGCAGAGAAGAAGGATGGATATGATGTGGCAGTGATCGGCGGAGGCCCGGCGGGGTATGTGGCAGCCATCCGTGCCGCACAGCTTGGCGGAAAGGTAATTCTGTTCGAGAAGGATACCGTTGGAGGAACCTGCCTGAACAGAGGATGTATACCGACCAAGACATATCTTAAGACGGCTGAGTATATTCATCATATTCATGCAGCGGCTTCCCGGGGCATTATTGTCAATGCGGAAAGCAGCGTAGATATGCCGAAGGTGGTTGCATACAAGAATAAGGTGGTAAAGACGCTGACAGGCGGTGTTGCTGGATTGCTGAAGAGTAATGGCGTTACCGTTGTGAATGGTGAGGCTGAGCTTGAGAATACCACAACCGTTGTATGTGCAGGAAAGACGTACAAGGCAGATAAGATTATCCTCTGCGGTGGATCCAAGGCGATCCGTATCCCGATTCCGGGTGTGGACCATAAGGACGTTATGACAAGCGATGAAATTCTTGACATGACAGAGGTTCCGGAGCGTCTGGGAATCATCGGCGGCGGCGTGATCGGATGTGAGCTTGCATCTGCATTCAGCGCATTTGGCTCTAAAGTTACCATTGTGGAAGCAATGGATCGCGTAGTTTCTATGCTGGATCAGGATATTTCTGCAGAAGTTGATAAAACCTTGAAGAAATCCGGCGCCAGTGTAAACTGCGGACGCAAGGTATTAGAAATTAAAGACAATGGCGGACATCCGGTTATCGTTACCGATAATGGGGAGTTCGAATGTGATAAGGTTCTTCTTTCCATCGGAAGAGCAGCAGATCTTGGATGCCTTGGCAAATTAAAAGACGAGATTAAGACAGAACGAGGCAAGATTGTGGTTGATGATACCATGAAGACAACCGTTGATAATATCTATGCCTGCGGCGATATTAACGGGCGTATCATGCTTGCCCATTCTGCATTTAAGATGGGCGAGGTGGCAGCAGAGAATGCCGTAACTGGAAGCGCTGTGAAGTGTGACCTGAGATATGTTCCAAGCTGCCTGTATCTGTCACCGGAGGCTGCTTCTGTGGGACTTACGGAAGAGAAGGCAAGAGAGCTTCATCCGGAAGGAATCCGTGTTGGCAAATTTAACATGGCCGCAAATGGAAGAAGCGTGGCTTCCGGAGAGAAAGCAGGATTTATCAAGGTAGTTGCTGATAATAAGTATGGACAGATCCTTGGCGTACATATGGTAGGCGGCGTTGCATCTGAGATGATTGCAGAGCCGACAGCACTGATGCAGATGGAAATTACGGTAAATGAGGTGGCGGATTCCATTATCCATGCACACCCAAGTTATTCAGAAGCATTTGCAGAGGCATGTGCAGACTGTCTTGGACGCTGCATTCATCAGCCGCCTAAGAAATAGAGTTGGTTTGACATTTTCGGATTTAGAATTCCTTCTTAAAATGTTTATGGAAAAAAGTACTTTCTGCCAAAAGGCGGGAAGTACTTTTTTCCTTGCTGTCATGGCTTCGGAGAAGACTTTTGCTATATGGGAAATGGATACTGTTTCATGAACGCAGTGAATGCTTTGCTGATCGGGGTATCCAACAGCTCTTTCAGCGTTACATAGAAAATTGTGCGGTGCAGTTCCTCCTCCAATGGCAGGATCACATGTCTTTCATCCTTTAATATCTGGGCGATGGAGTTTGAGGAAAAATATATGGCCAATCCCTGGCCGGCAAGCTGCATACCGATATCGGATTGGCTTGTCTCACATACGATCTGGGGGATTGTAAAGTGCCGTTCGAAGATCATTTCCAGTTCTTTCCGAAAAGCAGATTCTCTGGAGGGCATAATGATTTTACACTCCTGCAGATCTCTGATTTTCAGGAGCTTGTTTTGGGCCAGAGGGTGTTCTTTGTTTACGACGGCCACATAGTAATCATCCTGAAGTCTTTGAAAATAGAGATCATCATGTTTTCGCAGTATTTCTTCATAACCGATGATAAAAGCTGCATTGATAGAGCGGGACAGAAGCATATTTAGAAGAGCCATGCTGCCGTCAACCGTTATTTCATAGGTGATCCCGGGAAATTTCTGATGAAAATCCGTGAGAATCTGGGGGAGATTTAAATATCCGGCAATCCACAGCATTCCTACCCGGAATGTACCACTCTGCAGACAGCTGTACTTTCCCATCAGATCCGATAGCTGATCCACATTATTGATAATGCGCTCCGCGGAAATGATAAACTGTTCTCCGGCATCGGTCAAAGAGACGGATTTGGAGTGCCGGATGAAAAGAGGGATGCCAAGTTCCTGCTCCAGTTTCAGAATCTGCTGGGAGAGGGAGGGCTGGGCAATATACAGTTCTTTGGCGGCAGCAGAAAAGCTCCTTTTTTCTGCAACTTTTAAGGCGTAACGTAATTGGTGAATCTGCATAAATGAAACCTCCTTTTAAGGTGATATAAAACACGAAATTGTGCATATCGACAAAAAATGCCTGTGTTATAGGAAAGTACTATTGATTTTATAATATATGAATATTTTACAAATAACAAGCCCCAATGTAAAATAGGATTAGACATATTAAACAATCATTTAAAAGGAATGAAAGGAGAACAGTTATGGCAAAGAAAAACACAAAGTCGACGCTGATATTGATTTTGGCGCTTGTAGTAATCATCGGCTCAAGATTTATACCAGGATTAGGGGGACTATCCGCAGATGCGGTAGCTGTCCTGGGAGTATTTTTTGGTTCGCTGATTATGTGGATTGGAGTATCCATTGATTGGCCGAGTATGATTACTCTGCTGGCACTGGGATTCATCCCGCTTTTTGGATTCGGATCGACATTTTCCGGAGCTTTTGGTAACACAACAGTGGCATTTTTGATCTTTACATTTGCGCTGGTATATCCACTGTCCAAGACAAATTTTGTGCGTAGATGTACGATTTCATTTATTACGAATAGAATCGCAAGGAAGGGTCCCTGGTACTTTGTATGCTTCCTTCTGGCAGCGGTAACATTTATGGGATTATTCATCTCTCCGTCTGTATTATTTGTGGCATTTATGCCGTTTTTGGAGGATATTTTCCAGGTGCTGGAAGTGAAGAAGGGTGGAAAGACCGGAAATATGATTATGATGGGAACTGCGTTCTGCATCAGCTTATCCTCTGGTATGACAGCAATCGGACACGTATGGCCGACGATGGCGATTGGATACTATACAGCAGCAACCGGCAACGATGTCAATCAGTTCCAGTATATGGCAATGGGTATCCCGACAGGAATTATCCTGATTGCTCTTTTGATTCTGGTATTTAAGTTTATCTACCGTCCGGATGATATTAAGGACATTCAGCCGGAAAAGGCTATGGAACTTCGCGGCACTGTTCCTCCGGCAGACAGAAGGGAAAAAATTATTCTTGGAACAATGTTTCTGACGGTATTCCTTTGGGTTGCACCAAGCCTGATCAAGGGAGTTCTTCCGGATGTTTATACTATGGTAAACGGCTGGTCTACCGCAATGCCTCCGCTTTTGGGATGTGTCATCCTCTTTGTTGCACAGGTGGATGGCGAGCGCATTATGAACTTCAAGGAGGTAACCAGCAAGGGCATTCTCTGGGGAAGTATTCTGATGACAGCAGCAGCTACCCAGCTTGGTACCTGCCTGACCAACGAAGAAATTGGAATCAGCGCATGGCTTACCAATACGTTGGAGCCTTTGACAGGAAGTCTTCCGGTTATTGGAATGATTCTGTTCTTCATGACATGGGCGATTATTGAAACGAACTTCTCATCCAACATTGTTACCACTACAGTTGTAAGTGCGGTTGAACTGTCAGTGCTTACGGCTCTGCCGGCAGGCTCTGTGAATGTGGCGGCAGCTGTATGTATGGTCGGTTTTGCAGCAGGCGTATGCAACATGACGCCGGCGGGACAGAGTACCGTCAATACCGTTGCGATCGGTTCCGGATGGACAGACACTAAGTCTATGTTCATCTGGGGTGGAATTTTTGCGGTAATGGCAATTTTAGTCCTGACATTTATTGCATATCCACTTGGTTCTTTGGTAATGTAATAGAGTAGTAGAAGAACGCTTGATAATTTAGGAGAAATAGTATGAATAGAAGCTATGAATATGATGTTGTAGTTGTGGGCGGCGGTACTGCGGGCGTGGCGGCAGCAGTGGCAGCGGCAAAGAGTGGCGCCAGGACACTTCTTGTGGAGCGGAATCCTTATTTGGGAGGAGAGGCGACCAACAGCGGAGTGGCGGCCTTCTGCGGATTCTTTACCTGCGGAGGAAACCCGGTAAAGGTCGTTGCCGGAATCGGGGATTTGGTACTGGAGGAAATGGAAAAGCTGGGAAGCAATACTTTTAACTATATTATTTCTGCTTCGGGAAATAAAAATATTAATTTCCAGCCGGAATATTTAAAATGTGCACTGGATAATCTGATGGATGCAGAGGGCGCAGAGTACCTTCTTCACACCACGCTTGTTGGAGCGGATGTGCACGATGGCAGGATACAATCGCTGCAGTGTGCAGATGATGAGGGCTTATTTACCGTAAAGGCGGCCTGCTTTATTGATGCGACGGGCGACGCAAATCTTGCGCATCTTGCTGGAGCAGAGACTGTATGGGGAGATGGCGAAGGAAATGTTCAGGCGGCAACCCTGACCCTCCGTCTGAGCAGTGTTGATACCTCGAAGCCGATGACCCCGGATGCGGTGGCGGAAGCAATTGCGAAAGGAAAAGAAGCTGGTATTGCCCATCTTACCAGGGAAAAGGGATTCCTTCAGGTTAGAGATGAGTCGGGGATCGTAGTAGCACTTCTTCCCACCGTAATGCCGAAGGGATTAAACGGGAAAGAGCTAACCGAGCTTGAAAAGGATGCCAGAAAGCAGGCGCTGGCCTATGCAGAAACCTTCAAAAGATTCATGCCGGGCATGGAGAACAGTGAAGTGGCGATTATGGGGCCGTCGATTGGATTCCGGGAAACCAGAAGACTGATCGGACGAGAAACGGTTACGGCAGAGGATGTATTAGAGAGAAGAAAGTGTGACGGCGGTGTTGCCCGCGGCGGCTGGAAACCGGAAATTCATAAGAATATTACGAAGATGGGAGAATATATGGATGTAGAGCAGGGGAGCTATTTTGATATTCCCCTGGGGGCATTACAATCTGTCAATATCGAGAATCTGTATGGAGCAGGACGTGTAGTTTCTTCGGATTCCATAGGTTTTGCGGCAGTCCGTGTTATGGGAACCTGTTTTGCTACTGGACATGCAGCAGGAGTTGCGGCGGCACTTCAGGCAGCAAAAGGAGTGGCAGACATACAGGAAGTTCGCACAGAGCTTGAAAAACAGGGCGCAATGATATAAAATAATAGTATGTAAAAGCCTTCTGCTATTCGGGCAGAAGGCTTTTTGAGAATAGCGGAAAGCATAGGAGGGAAAAAAATGACTTTAGATGAAATAAGGGTACAGATTGATGCAATTGATACACAGATGAAGCCTTTGTTTCTTGACCGTATGGAGTGCGCAAAGCATGTGGCGGAAGCCAAGGCGGAGATGGGAAGCGACAGTGTATTTGTGTTGGAGAGAGAGCTTTCAATTATTGAGAAGCGTGCAGCAGATGTAGATTCCGTACTCTATGATGAGTATGTGGCGTTCTTAAGACATCTGATGAGTGTCAGCAGAAGATACCAGTATGGAATCCTTAAAGATCTTCAGGAAAAGGTGCTTGCTGCGGAGCTTGAGAAAGCAGGATTGGATGAAAATGTAGAACATCACCAGGTGAAAATCGGATTCTCCTGTGACAAAGCGACCAGCGATCTGAATCTGTTCATCAATATGACGAAGCTTAATAAGATTGAGGTTGATCAGATTAAGCTTCGGACGGAAGACGGAAGGCAGAAAATCACAATGGTTCTGGACGGAAATATCAAAGATGGCAGTATGCGTCAGCTCCTGTGCCAGATTGCAAAGGAATCAGAGGGTTTCTGGATCGTGGAATTGAGATAGGGCGAACTGCACGAAAAGTCTAATATTTTTTTAACATTATTGCCATAGACATTTTTTTTTAGGATTGCTACAATGAATGTATGCATTTTAGGAAAGAACGGTATATAAGATATCGGAAATGAGGTGTTACTATGGAAAAAGAAAAGAAGAGTGCGGTGAAGAGAATTGGAGTTCTCACTTCCGGCGGTGATGCGCCGGGTATGAATGCAGCAGTCCGGGCAGTTGTGCGTACAGCATTGTATCTGGGTATTGAGGTGGTTGGAATCCGCCGTGGATGGCAGGGGCTGATTAACGGTGATATGTTCCGTATGACAGCTGCCGATGTGTCCAGAATCATCAATAAAGGCGGTACGATACTGTATACGGCCCGCAGCCAGGAGTTCCGGACAAAAGAGGGACGTCAGAAGGCATATAATAACTGCCGTCTGTTCGGTCTGGACGGTATTGTGGCAATTGGCGGTGACGGTACATTTGCCGGTGCATTGGCACTGTCCAGTGAATATCCTATCTCTGTTGTGGGAATTCCGGGAACTATTGATAATGATATCGGATGCAGCCATTACAGCATTGGCTATGATACAGCAGCAAACACTGCAATTGAGGCGATCGATAAGATTCGCGATACGATGCAGTCTCATGAGAGATGTTCCGTTATTGAGGTTATGGGACACCGGGCAGGTAATCTGGCCCTGTATGTAGGCATTGCTACCGGAGCAACAGCGGTTCTGGTTCCGGAAGAGCCGTGGGATTTTGAAAAAGATGTGGCTGAGAAGATTCGCGGCGCAAGGCTTGCAGGACGTACTCACTTTATGGTTATTGTGGCTGAAGGAGCGAAGCGTAAATTAGACGGCAGTCTGGACAATGAAGAGGTTGGCAATGGATCCGCAGGCCATCAGGTTGCGGATATGATCCGCACAGAGCTGGGATTGGATCCGCGAGTTACAGTTCTTGGACATCTTCAGAGAGGCGGAGCACCGTCCGCGCGTGACCGTGTGACAGCTACACGTATGGGATATACGGCTGTTATGACGCTGGCAGCAGGTAAGACAAATCGCGTAATCGTTCGCCAGAATGGTGAGCTTATGGATATTGATATGGTAGAAGGCCTGAAGCTGAAGAACAGGTTAAGTGATGAAGAGAAGGAAGTTGTAAAAGCAATGACCGTCTCATTCTAAATGAAGAAGATAAAAGGGCATTCCTGAGGGGATGCCCTTTTTATGCCTTAGTATGCGAGAAGACGTTTGAGTTCCCGGACTTCTTCGTTTTCTTTAAATACATATATTTTGTCACAAACGCCGCTTAATTCATCCAGATCGTAGGAAAGAATGCAGATTCCACGGCCATGACGCTTGAGAGAATTAATGATGTTATAAAAATCAATGGAGGATGCAGTGTCCAGAGTCGCCGTGGGCGTATTAAAGAAATAAAGGACAGATCCTGCATTCAGTGCTTTTGAAATGGCAATTTTCTGCTGTGTACCGGAGCTCAGATGTCTGGTATCTGAATGGAAAGAAATATTCTGCATATTCAAAAGCGTTACATATTCATAAGAAAGGGCGGCCATTTTCGATGGGGAAAGAAATCCCTTATTTGAAACTGGCCTGTAATTTGACAAAAAGATGTTATTCTTTACATCCAGACTTTTTACCAGATTATGCGAAGGCTCGCTGCTAAGATATGATATGTTTTTCTGTATGAAAGAATAGTTTTTGGGTACGGAAACAGGACAACCCTTGATGAACAGTTTTCCGGTAGGCGAAGGGATATTTCCTGACAGCATGTTAAAAATATGCTCCGTATAGGGGATTGAATTTCCGGTTATTCCTACTACTTCGGATTCTCTTATGGAGAAATCAAACATATGGACAGAGGAAGAACTGGGCGACAGGTTGTGGGCGCTGAGCAATACTTCTCCGGGGTTCATGCTGATATACGGATATTTGTTCTGGTTATATTGCTTTTGAATAAGTGATTCCGTATATTGTGACGCAGAAACAGGATGGCTTGCTTCGGCGGTGGTTTCGTATGCCGGAGGCATGGAGTAATAGTAATCGGATTCGATTGTTAATGAATTGAGATGCTGTGCCAGGCAGATTACGGTTATATTTTCTGCTGTTATTTTCTTCAAAAAATTTCTCAGGCTGATCAATTCGGCGCGTGAGCAATATGCAATTAGTCCATCCAAAATCAGTAATCTGCAATCGCTTAGCAGTGCCCGGACAAAGGAAATGAGATGCTGCTGGTAAAACCCCAGAGACCCCGCCCGAACCGTTAAATCGAAAGACAGATCATATTTTTCCATGATGGTATGGATTGCGGCAACGGCCTTCTTAGGATTGCGGAATATATAGGAACCGAATTTCTTCTCTGATCCCAGAATTAGGTTCTCTATAACGGAGAGTTCTGGAATGATCTGCGGCTGGTAAGTAAAATAGTAAATTCCATTTTTGCGCGCCTGGGTTTCGCTGCAGAAATGCACGGACTCAGAATTGTATATCACTTTTCCGGAATCCGGCTGTGTGATACCGCATATGCTTTTCATCAACAGTGTTTTACCGGACATATTATTGCCCAGAATCGTAAATATACTGTTTCTGGGAACATGTAAATTAATATTCTTTAAATAAAATCCTTCGTTTGTAGAAATGCACAGATTCTTTAATTCCAGTATATTATCTTTGGCTTGCATCATTCATACAACTCCTTATCAAATATTATAGGCAGAAATCAGCTTAATATTATTGCTATAAAAATGATTTTTATATTTATTTGGAATCTGAGTGTCGGTTATATAGGTATCAAAGGATTGGAGTGTTCCGAATCGGTGTAGTGCGATTTTGTCAAAGGTACTGCTGGAAACCAGTACAACCGGCTGGGTGGTAATTTGGGAAATAGTCTTTAACAAGTCTATATCAAATAATTCATTTGTGGTAATTCCGGCGTGGATATCGATGGCATCGACACTGAAGAATGCTTTGCTTACGTAAATGCGGGATAATTGATGTAAGCAGTTAGAGCCGCAGGAATATAAAAATCCGTCGCTGTCGGAACGTACATCGCCTCCGAGCAGGTATACATTTGATGCAAACTTTTGCAAATGAGGGATCGCATTTATGTTTGTGGTAACGATGGAAAGGTCTTTTTTTGCATGTAAATGGGTTGCCAAAGCATAACAAAGGATTCCGGAGCCGATGAAGATACTGTCTCCATTCTCAATCAGATCAGAGGCGGCAAGGGCGATGCTGACTTCGTTGTGAGAGAAAGAGTCGTCTTCGCTGATAGAAGCTGGGAGTGGAGCGTCAGTATTCAGGACAGCTCCGCCGTGAACCTTTTTTAAAAAACCTTCTTTTTCCAACTGATCAAAATATTTTCGGATGGTAACTTCGCTTACCTCAAGATAATTGCTCAAGGTTGAGGTGTCGATAGATTTTTTGTCCAGAAGAATATCTTTGATTAATGTGATTCTTTGTGCTGGTAACATGAGTTTATTTTATATCGTTTGTTTTGATATAATCCTTTCGTTTTATTTCTCTTTTATTTTAAGATTCTTCTGCTGTAAAGTCAAATATTATCACATTTTTTTAGATTGAAATCAAATAAAAGTGAACAGAATTTCTGTTTCGTAATTAAAAATAAGTAATTGAAACATTAGGAAAATCAATAAATAGTAAAAATGCATAAAAATAGACATATAAAATTGTCTATTTCACTAATTTACACCAAAATATTAGTGGTATATAATACTCAATAACGAAAGCAAACGAAAGTAAACGAAATTATAAAAAATAGAATGGTGAAAAAATGAAAGAGATGAGAGGAAACATATTTAATGTGCAAAAGTACAGTGTACATGATGGAAAAGGCATTCGTACCATCGTATTTTTTAAGGGCTGTCCCCTCAGATGTGAGTGGTGTTCCAATCCGGAAAGTCAGAATATATATCCGGAAATTATGTTTACAGACACCTCCTGCTGCCAGTGCGGCAGCTGCTACCGAGTATGCGAAACAGGCGCAATTCGTACAGACTCAGTCAAATGGTTGAAGAATAAATGTACGTTGTGTAAAAAATGTGTGGAAGTCTGTCCGACAGAAGCAAGGACGGTTGCCGGAACTTATATGACAGTGGATGAGGTGAGGGAACAGGTAATGCAGGACAGTGTTTTTTACCGCACCTCAGGGGGTGGCGTCACGTTTTCAGGAGGAGAGCCGTTAATGCAGAGTGAGTTTGCTGCAGAATTGGCGCGGAGTCTTAAAAAAGATTATGTGCGGCTGGCGATTGAAACAACGGGATATGCGCCCTGGGAACGGGCCGAGAAGGTGTTTTTGCTCATGGACGAAATCTTATATGACATTAAGCATATGAACAGTGAGATACATAAACAACTGACAGGGGTAGGGAATGAAATCATTCTTGCCAATGCCAGAAAGGCTGCAGGGCTTGGAAAGAATTTCATTGTGAGAGTGCCTGTAATTGGAGGTAAGAACAGCGATAGGGAAAGTATATATCGGATTGGAGTTTTTGCAGAAAAGATCGGCGCAAAGGAAGTGCATCTGCTTCCGTATCATCGGTTTGGAGAATCGAAATACAAAAAGATCGGAAGAGAGTATACATGTGAAGCCTATACGCCGGATGACGGGGAGATGCAGCGCTTAAAAGCGTCCGTCGAGGAATCCGGCATTCAGTGCAGGATAGGAGGATAAACGCAATATATGGGAGAAAAATACTATGTTGAAATGAAAAATGTAACCAAAAGTTTTGGAGGGGTACATGCGTTAAAAAATGTAAATTTTAGAATTGCAGCAGGAAAAGTAAATGTACTAATCGGAGAGAACGGAGCCGGTAAATCAACCTTGATGAAAATACTGGCGGGTGCATACCGGGAGGACAGCGGACAAATATTGATTGACGGTAAAGAAGTTCAGATATCCAGTTCCCAGGATGCACTGGAAAAAGGAATCGTAATGGTGTATCAGGAGCTGAATCTGGTTCCGGGAATGACTGTCATGGACAATATGTATCTGGGAGTGGAGCGGTCACGCAAGGGTTTTCTGAGTAAAAAGGAGGCCAGACTTGCAACGCAGGAGCTGCTTGATATGTATAACATGGGGATTTGTGCGGAGAATCTGATTGAAGAGCTGAATGTTGGCAAACAGCAGATGATCGAGATTATCAAGGCGGTCAGCAAGGATGCAAAGGTCATTATAATGGATGAACCCACATCCTCTCTGAGCCAGAAGGAATGCGAAGAGCTGTTTGATATGATTAATACCCTGACACAGGATGGAGTTGCAATTGTGTACATATCCCACCGTATGGAAGAAATCTTTCGGATAGGTGACTACATCACCGTCATGAGAGACGGGGAATACATCGGGGATTGGAAGGTGAAAGATATTGACCAGAACTTTTTGGTGCAGCAGATGGTGGGACGGGAGATATCCCAGATGTTTCCAAAGGAAATTGTGCCAATTGGTGATACCATTTTAAAAGTAGATAACATTACAAAGGAAGGATTGTTTAAGAATGTCAGTTTTGAATTGAGGAGGGGAGAAATTCTTGGTATGGCAGGATTGATCGGTGCAGGCAGAACCGAGGTTGCTTTAAGCATTTTTGGCCGTTATAAGCTTGATTCTGGAGATATTTATCTGGATGGGACGAAGGTATTGATAGAGAATCCTCAGAGAGCGATTGCACAGCGTATTGCTTATGTTCCGGAAGACCGAAAAGGAAAGGGATTAGATCTGAATAGCCGGATCCGGGATAATATTTCCATTTCAAATATGGATCGCATTGGACAGGGGGGGATTGTGAACACAGACAGGGAGAATAAGCTGGTCGAGGAAATGATAGAGATTCTGCGTATAAAAACGCCGTCTCCGATGCAGCTTGCAGGAAATTTAAGCGGCGGCAACCAGCAGAAGGTTGTACTGGCGAAATGGATATCCAGAGATATTGATGTGCTGATACTAGATGAGCCGACGAGGGGCGTTGATGTTGGCGCGAAAGAAGAAATCCATAAGCTGATCGTGGAACTTGCGCGAAAAGGTATTGGCATTATCATGATATCTTCAGAGCTTCCGGAGGTTCTTGGGATGTCAGACAGAATACTGGTTATGCATGAAGGACGGGTCACCGGAATTCTGGAGGCGAAAGAAGCGACCCAGGAGGCTGTCATGGAAAGAGCGACGGCTGTGAATAAATAAAAGAAAGGATTGGATATATGAAAAATAATAAGACACTTATCGGAAAAATAAAAGGGTTTCCACAGCTTAGTATATGTGTGGGGTATATCGTAATGTTTGTACTGTTGACGGTGATGTCAAAGGATTTCCTGACCGCGAAGAATCTTCTGAATGTATTAAGGCAGACCTCTTCGACGATGATTGTGGCAGTAGGAATGACGCTGGTACTGATTACAGGTGGAATTGATTTGTCTGTTGGATCTGTAGCGGCTCTGTCGGCTACGATGTCGGTTGCGTTTATGGTAAATTACCAGCTTCCGGTAGGAGTATCTCTTTTGCTGGGATTATTGATTGGAGCAGCGTGCGGATTTATTAATGGTCTGGTAATTTCAAAGCTGCAGCTGCCGGCATTTATTGTGACGCTGGCGATGATGAGTTCTGCAAGAGGATTGGCCCTAGTTTATACAAATGGTAAAACAATCGTGGGCGTGCCGGACAGCGCGATTAAATTCGGTCAGGGATACGTATTATCAGTAATCCCGATTCCGGTAATTGTGATGGTTGTTATTTTAATCATTGCAGGTATTTTTATTACGAAAACAGTGTTCAGCAGATATATTTATGCGGTCGGTGGAAATGAAGAATGTGCGAAGTTAAGTGGCATTAATGTAAACAAAGTAAAAATAGTAGTGTATTCACTGAGCGGTTTGAGTGCGGCGATTGCAGGAATTATCCTGACAATGCGCCTGGCGTCAGGCCAGCCAACTCTGGGCGAGGGGCTTGAGATGGATGCCATTGCGGCATGTGTACTTGGCGGCACCAGCCTGAGTGGAGGGAAAGGATTTCTCTTCGGCACAATTATCGGAAGTATCTTCCTTACAACATTGAGTAATGGATTAAATCTGATGGGAGTGTCTTCATATATGCAGCAGGTGTTAAAGGGATTGATTATCATCGCAGCAGTTTGTATGTATGAGAGAAAGAAGAAATAAAACACAAAAGAAAGGGAAAGGTGAAAAGTATGAAGAAAAAAGTGGTTAGTGCAATGCTGGTTATGACCATGGCGGTAAGCTTGCTGGCAGGCTGCGGTACGGAAGCTTCCGGTGATGATGCGGGGGCTGCTGCGGAAGAGACGAAGGAAGTAGAAGAGGTTGCGATTACGGGGGAAGAATTTGATCCGTCAGAGGTTTATGATCTGGATAATTCGGATATTAAAATCGGGCTGACGCTTATGACTTATGATATGCAGTTTTTCCAGGACATGCTTGCGCAGGCAAAGGCGACAGCGGATGAGCTGGGTGTTGAGCTGGTTGACTATGATGGGGGTTCCGACACAACGAAGCAGGCAAATGCGGTAGATGATCTGGTTTCCCAGAATGTGGATGCATTGTTCCTGAACCCAGTGGATGGAGATGCAATCGGAGGCGCTACGCAGGAGGCGAATGGAGCTGAGATTCCGGTAATCACAGTGGATGTAAAATCTTCCACGGGAAGGGTGGAGTGCCATGTGTCTTCCGATAATAAAATGATTGGCGAGGAAGCGGCAAAGGCAGCGGTTGAACTGCTGAAGGAAAAGAATGGAAGCGAGTCCGGGTTTATCTACATATTGGGATATGACTCCATTTCCTCTATCCGTGACAGAGCAGAAGGATTTATTGAGTATATTGAGCAGTTCCCGGATATCGAATACGTACATGAGGATCCGGATACATTAACGGCAGAGAAAGCGCTTGAAAAGATGGAAGCAGTACTCCAGACTTATAGCGAAGGAAATGTAGATGTGATTTTCGGAGCAAATGAGACTGATGCAATTGGAGTCCTTTCAGCAGCTGATGCAGCAGGAAGAAAAGATTTTAAGGTTATTGGTGTTGATGATACTCCGACTTTGAACGAGGCTCTTGCAGACGCGGACAGTATTTACTATGCATCCGTTGTTCAGCAGCCAATGGAAATGGGTAAATACGGAATTGAACTCTGCACAATGGCAGCACAGGGAGTGGATCTTGGGGCTACATACATTTCTACACCACTTTTGACAATCACAAAAGACACGATTGCTGATTATGAAAAAGAGATGGCAGAGAAGAGGGAAGCACTGGCAGATTACTATGATTAAGTATAAGCAGAGAACGGAAATAAGGTGATAATAAATGTTGAAATACAGAATAAAAAATGATATCGATGATGTTTTGAAAGTGGAAACACCAGGCTATGAGAGAGTTCAGCGTCTGAAGCAGAGAGTTTTGAATGTAAAGCCGGAAGTTTGCCTGGAGCGTGCATTGATCGTTACAGATTTTTATAAAAAGAATGAAAGTATGCCTGTTATATTAAAGCGTGCTAAAGTCTTCTATGAGATTCTGGATAAAATGACCATTTACATTCTTCCAGATGAGCTGATCGTAGGGCATCAGGCAGAAAAGCAGAGAAGTGCGCCGCTGTTTCCGGAGCTTGCAGTTGAGTGGGTTAATGAGGAGATGGAGACGTTTCCTACCAGGGCTCAGGACAAATTTCTGATGTCCGAAGAAGATATGAAAACATTCCGTGAGGTGATTTACCCCTATTTTAAGGGAAAGACATTCTACGATAAGGTTATGCAGCAGATGACAGAGGATGTGAATCTGCTTGAAAATGAGGCCGGGCTGTTCAGCGTAGGACTTCATGAAGACGGCGGCCTTGGGCATTGCCTGATGAATTTCAGCAAAGTGCTGACCAGAGGATTTCTGGATATTAAGCAGGAAATCCGGGAGCGTAGGGACGCTTTGGAAGATTGGCGGGGAGACAGTATTGATAAGAAGCTGTTCTATGATGCAACAGAGATTGTGTGTGATGCGCTAATCAATTTTGCAAACCGATATGCTGCTCTGGCTGAACAGATGGCGGAAGAAGAAATCGATGCCGAAAGAAAGGCAGAATTGCTGCAAATTGCTGCAAATTGTAGACGAGTTCCGGAGTATCCGGCAGAGAGCTACTATGAGGCGCTGCAAAGTTACTGGTTTATTCAGGTGACAACACAGATTTATGATAATGCTGTTTCCATTTCACCGGGACGTTTTGATCAATGGATGTACCCTTACTATGAAAAGGATGTTGCAGAGGGCAGAATTACAAAGGCGAGAGCTCAGGAATTGTTGGAATGTATGTGGGTGAAGTTTACAGAGCCGATTAAAATATACCGGAAGATCGATGCTGCGTTCCATGCAGGCTTCCCAATGGGGCAAAATCTCTGTGTATCTGGAATCCGTCCGGATGGGTTGGACGGCACGAATGATTTGACCTATCGCTGTCTGGAAGCACATTCCCATGTGCTGATGATGCAGCCGAATTTTTCAGCGCGTATGCATTCTCAGTCGAAGCCAGAGTATGTGAACCGTGTTTTGAAGGCTGTCCGTATGGGTAACGGTATGCCGCAGATTGTTAATGATAATACGTACATTACAGCGATGACGCAATTGGGAGTGGCCCTTGAGGATGCAAGAGATTACGTGCCGGTAGGATGTGTGGAGATTTCACCGGAGCGGGCATGGACCAGAGGAAATGGCGGATATTTTAATCTCAGCAAGGTGGTTGAACTGACATTGCTGAATGGAAAATGCGGTGTAACCGGCAAACAGGTGTCCATTGAAAGCGGCGATCCCAGATCGTTTAAGTCATTCGACGAGTTTGTGGAAGCGTATAAGAAACAAATGAAGTACTGCATGAGTCGTCTTGTTAAATGGGATAATATCATTGATAAAATGCATGCGGAGTATAATCCGGTGCCATTTACATCTATTTTAATTGATGACTGTATCCAGAAGGGAATGGATGCAACCTGGGGCGGATGCCATTACAACTGGACCGGTCCACTGGGAGTTGGCATTGCCAATGCAGGAGATTCGATTTATGCGGTGAAGAAGGTGGTATATGAGGATAAGCTGTATTCTATGGATCAGCTGGTACATGCACTTGAGAATAACTTCGAGGGCGAAGAATACATGCGAAAGTATCTGATCAACCGTGTTGCGAAATACGGCAATGATATGGCAGATGCAGATGAATGTGTAAAGATTGCCACAGATGTATATTTTGATGCTATGAAAGGATTCGAGACATACCGTGGAGGACCCTTTGTACCTGCGCTGCTTCCGGTGGCGTCCTATGTTGCCTTTGGAATGTCTACAGCTGCACTGCCGGATGGTCATTTGAAGGGAGAGCCGCTGGCAGATGGAATTTCACCGAACTATGGTGCTGATGAGCATGGACCGACGGCAGTTATGAAGTCGGTTGCCTGCATCGACCATGTACGCTGCGGCAACGGAGTAATTTTCAACCAGAAGATTTCCCCGACAGCAGTTTCTTCTGATGAGGGAATGCAGAAGTGGGCAGATTTGGTAATGGGATATATCAATCTTGGCGGCGGACATGTGCAGTTTAATATTGTCTCCGCAGATACGCTGAGAGCTGCAATGGAAGAACCGGAAAAGCACAAGGGATTGGTTGTCCGGGTTGCAGGTTACAGCGCATTCTTCAGTGAGCTGGCACCAGAGGTTCAGGAGAGCATTATAGCGAGAACAGAGCATGAATTGTAGAATTTCATAGTGTAAGATCAAAGATTATTTTGTGATCGAATCAGTTTATCAGGTAAAGTTGTGGAATCACACTTTACCTGATAATTATTTAAAAAGGGAAACAAAACAGGAGGAATAAATATGGCGTATTTTATGGGTATTGATGCTGGAACCAGTGGAATCAAAGCGGCTATTATAGACGATAAGGGGAAGATTGCGGCAATCGGCTATGAGGAATGTGATATTATTACGCCGAGACCCGGCTGGGTGGAGCAGGATCCGGAGGTCTGGTGGCAGGCGTGCGGCAAGGCGGTAAAGCGAGCGGTAGAGAAAAGCGGAGTGGGAGAGCAGATAGAAGGCATCGGTTTTTCCGGTCAGATGCAGGGCTGTGTTTTGATGGGAAAAGACGGAAAAGCCATTGGCAATTGTCTTATCTGGCTGGATCAGCGTTCCACACCTCAGGTAAAGAAGATCGAAGAAATTATGAGCGAGGAAGAAATGCTGTCCATAACTGGAAGTTACTGTCTGAACAGCTACTGGGCGCCAAAGCTCCTATGGCTGAAAGAAAACAGGCCATCAGACTTTGAACGGGCAGATTCGGTATTGTTTGCTAAGGATTATCTGAGATTTCGTATGACCGGAGAAATTGCCGTGGAGGTCAGTGACGGGTCTTTGTCCTTTCTTCTTGATGTCCCAAACAGAAAATGGTCGGACAAAATCATAAGGGAGCTGGAGATACCGGAGAATATCATTCCTAAACGCCTGGCAGAATCCCAGGAAGTGGTGGGAAGCCTGCGAAGAAGTGTGGCAGAGGAATGGGGATTAAGACCGGGGATTCAGGTGGTAGCCGGCGGTGGCGATCAGCCGGCAGGCGGCGTCGGAATGGGAATTGTAGAGGAAGGAATCATCGGATCAACAATTGGCACTTCCGGAGTTATCTTTGGATGCACCGATCAGCCGTTTGTTGATAAACAGAAGCGGGCGGTATTAAGTATGTGCCATTCTGTGCCGGATAAGTGGTGCTTTTTGGGATTGGCGTTGGCTTCCGGGGGCTCTTTCAAATGGATGAGGGATACCTTGTTCGCAGAGAAGAAGGCGGAGATGGCAGCCAAAGGATTGGATGTGTATGATTATATGACCGGACTTGCGAAGCAGGTGGCACCGGGAAGCGAGGGCTTAATCTTCCTGCCCTATTTCAATGGAGATAAAACACCGATCAATGATGAGAATGCGAGGGCTGTATTTTTTGGATTATCCTACCGTCATGACTTGGGTGCAATGTGTCGGAGCGTTATGGAAGGAGTGACCTTTTCTCTGAGAGATACTATTGAAATCTGTCGCGAGAAGGGAATGCAGGTGACCGAAGTGCGGGCGGCAGGCGGCGGAGCAAAGAGCGCTTTGTGGAGACAGATGCAGGCGGATATTTACAATGCAAGTGTAATTACCACAAATATGGAAGAAAGCGGATGCGCGGCAGGGGCGATTATGGCTGCGGTGGGAACGGGATATTTTAAAAATATCAAAGAGGGCTGTGATGCATTTCTGAGAATAAAGAGTATCACAGATCCGATCCCGGAAAATGTAAGGCTTTACGACGACTATTATGAGACTTACCGGAACCTGTATCCGGCATTAAAAGAGAGTTATGCGAAACAGGCTGAAATTGTGGCGGGATATTTTAAATAGAAAACAGGAGGCTGATAGAGATGAGACGGTCAGAAGTAAATCGGGCGATAAAGGACATGGAGAAAAAGATAGAAGAGTGTTGCTTTAAATTACCTCCGTTTTGCAGCTTTACACCAGAGCAATGGAAAAATATCGGAAAAGAGTACAAAGAAGTGAAAGATAACATGCTGGGCTGGGATGTAACTGATTTCGGCAGCGGTGATTTTAAGACAACGGGATTTGCAGCGCTGACGCTCCGGAATGGAAATGTAAAAATGCCGGAGAAATATACCAAGACCTATGCGGAAAAATTGTTGTATATGCAGCCGGGACAAATGCTGCCCATGCACTTTCACTGGAATAAGATGGAAGATATCATCAACCGAGGCGGGGGGAATTTGATTATCAGAGTTTACCGGGCTACCGAAGAGGAAGAACTGTCGAAAGAGGATGTAGTAATAAGCTGCGACGGAAGAACATATACTATGCCGGCAGGCGCCCGGGTGAGACTGACTCCGGGAGAAAGTATTTCTCTCTATCCATATACTTATCATGATTTTACTGTGGAGGAAGGAACGGGAGATGTATTGCTGGGGGAAGTGTCCATGTGCAATGATGATGAAAATGATAATCGGTTTTTGCATGCAAACGGAAGATTTTCTGACATCGAAGAGGATGAGCCGCCGTATCGTCTGCTGTGTAATGAATACCCAGAATAATAATTAATACTCTCCGCCCGCTGGCGGAGAGTATTATTTTGCTTCATAATTCAGAGTGAAGCTGCCGTTTATTCCAAAGGAAAAGGCATTTTCATATTACTTACACCGGAAATGTAATCCATATTTACATCGTAATACTTTGCAAGCTTTATTAATGAGTCAACGGGAATACGTGTTTTCCCCAGTTCATAGTCCGCATAAGTCCGCTGACCAACATTCAAAATATTGGCAATCTGGGTCTGAGTATAATCATTGTCTTCACGCAAATCGCGTATACGCTCTCTGTAATGCATAATTTCACCTCTAAAAATATTGTATCCTAGAGTTATAAACTCTATTGACTTTTAGAGCTATAAACTCTAAAATGGAAGGAGTTCATTATGTGAAAACTGTAACCAGAGAGGGTTAAACAGTGTGTGTATGCTAGATAAAAAGGCAGGAGGAAAAGCAAATGAAGTGGAAAAAACGAATGATATGGATGGTGGGAACATTGGGTGTTGTGGCGGCGCTGACAGGGTGCGGCAGAAATTATAATAAGAGAACTGAAGAAGCGCAGCAGTATGCGGACAGCGCCTTTGTAGAAGATGCGGCAAATGGGCTGCAGGCCAGATGGGATTTGAATAAGAGAAGTGAGCGGAAAGAAGACTATATGGATGTTTTTGCAGCAGGGGAAGGATACAAAGAAAGAACACTTTGCTCTATTGATACAGAGCTTTCTTTTATTGAAAAATATACAGAGAAAAGATTTGAGGATAGCAATTTGCAGGAAATTGCAATTACATATATAAATTTGTTAAACCGGCATAAAGAAGCCTGTAATTATATAAATGTGGATTATGACAGATATTATGAAGAATATGAGACAATCTATAATAAAAGAAGCAGTGTTATCGAAAGATTGGTAAAGGATTATGGATTGACAGTTCCTGGTAAGTATCAAAATGCGCTGAATGAAATACTGATGAATTCCTGGCTGGTAGAAGAAAAAGAAGCCCAGGAGGAACAAATCGGGAAAATGATTGGCGGACTAAAGTTCCATGAGACAAATTATGACGGCGGAGGAATGAAGACCTATCAGACTCTGATTGAGAATACCACAGGAATGGATTTTAAAACATTCCGGGTAAGTATTAACCTTCTGAATGCAAAGGGCGTAATTGTGGATACGGTTTATGATCAGGTGAGTGCATTTAAGAACGGGATGACGGCTCGATTAGAATTTATATCAGATAAAGAATTTGCATCTACACAGGTGTCCGTTGATTGGTGGGAGCGATGAAAAACAGAAAAAGATATTGCAGAAATGATTGGTATTTCGGCAGATACATTAAGTAATTCCAAAAAGCTTACAGAATTAGTTCCTGAATTACAGAATTGGGTTGAATACATATTATGATATGATTTAACTATAGTAGAAGATGGATTGGAGGCATATATAATGGAAACGATTATCAGACCGTCATCTGATTTAAGAAATCATTATAGTGAAATATCGAAACAGTGCCGAGAAGAAAATAGAAATTCACTTCTTACGAGGAAAAAGGAATGAAATATAAAATCCTGAGAACGGACAAAGCAGATGAACAATTAAGAGATATTATATTTTATATTGCAGATGATTCTGGCAGCGTGGATATTGCACTTAGATATCTGGATAAAATAAAAAAGGGAATTAATCGATTAGAAGATTTTTCGAACTCTGGTAGTATACCAAGAGATTCTGTGTTGCGGAAACAAAGATATAGAGTCTTGATTGTAGAAAGACATGTGCCCTTTTACAAAATCAATCATGAGAAGTGTTTAGCAACAATTTATGCAGTTGTTAATGGCAGAAGAGAATATAAGAACTTGATATGATAAAAGGGCTGCTGGCAGTTAAGTCGGTAGCCTTTAATATATGTGTCCAGGTTATTCTTCGAAGAAAAAGCTGACATTTTGATTTGCCTTGGTTGTATTTGACAAGAAGCGAAATGTTGTTGCATAAAAATATAGTCATCGTTATCACTTAATGTGGTAAAATCGTAATCACCGTAATCACCTATAGAGTAGTTTTATAAAAAGATAAAAGAAAAAGAACCCTTGATTTTCAAGGATTCCTCTATCTTTTAAGCCATGCGGAGAAAGGGACTTGAACCCTCACAGTGTTGCCACCACTAGAACCTGAATCTAGCGCGTCTGCCATTCCGCCATCTCCGCTCGCAAAAATTATCTTATCACATGTTGTTCGATTTTGCAAATACTTTTTTTAATTTTCTGCATTTTTCTGTATTTTTCTATTTTGGCGTTTAGATTCATGGGTAAATGAAGTATAATTATATAATATAATACGGAAGGACGGGGTTTGATCACATGGGAAGTATTTTTGATATCCTGGGACCGGTAATGGTAGGGCCATCCAGTTCTCACACAGCGGGGGCGGTGCGTATCGGATTGATTGGGCGAAAGATTTTGGGCAGGCAGCCGAAGCGGGCGAATATTTATCTTCACGGCTCTTTTGCGGCAACCGGTGAGGGACATGGAACGGGCAGAGGAATTGTGGCCGGTCTGCTGGGGATGAAGCCGGATGATATGCGTATTCCGGACAGTTATGAGATTGCAGAGACGGAAGGCATGGAATTTAATATAGAAAAAAAGGAGCTCAGAGATGCGCATCCGAATACGGCACTGATGGTTTTGGAGGCGGATGGTGTTGCGCCGCTTAAGATACAGGCGTGCTCGATTGGCGGAGGAAGAATCCGGGTTACAAAGTTGGATGGCATGGATGTAAATTTCAGTGCAGAGACAAATACACTGATTGTTTATAACCTGGATCAGCCGGGATGCGTGGCAGATGTAGCCAATGTTCTCAGCCGAAAGAAAATTAACATTGCCACCATGCAGCTGTTTCGGGATAAACGAGGCGGTTATGCAGTAATGGTGGTGGAGACGGATCAGGTGATCAGCAGACAGGCGCTGGATTGGCTGGAGAGCATGGATGGTATTCTGAAAGTGACATTTATTGATGTTGCCGGCGAAGTCTGAGATGAATATGCAGGATACATATTCAGAAGGAGGAAAAGCTATGTCATTTCAATCGTTAGAAGAGATAAAAAACAGATGTGAGAAGGATGCGCTGGAATTTTGGAAGGCTGTACAGCTTGAGGATTGCCGGGAGAGAGGTGTGAGTGAGGAAGACTCATGGAGTGAGATGTCCCGCATGTGGGAGGTAATGAGGGACAGTCTCAGTGAATATGAGCCAGAACAGATCTCTAGAAGCGGCCTGGTAGGAAAAGAAGGCGGTCAGATGGAGGCTTATCAGAAAGCAGGGAATACTCTGTGTGGAGATTTTATGAGTAAGGTAATTACGGCAGCATTGAAAATGGGATGTAATAATGCCTGTATGAGACGCATTGTTGCTGCGCCTACGGCTGGTGCCTGTGGGGTGCTTCCGGCGGTGCTTGTGACTTATTATAAGGAACATCAGGTGCAGGAAGCACAGATGATAGAAGCGATGTATGTGGCGGCGGGAGTGGGACAGGTCATTGCCCACCGGGCATTTCTGGCAGGAGCGGCCGGCGGCTGTCAGGCAGAGATCGGTTCCGCCTCTTCCATGGCGGCGGCAGCAATCTGTTATGCGGCAGGAGGAAGCATTTCCCAGATGGGACATGCAGCGGCTATGGCTCTTAAGAATCTGCTGGGATTGGTCTGCGACCCAGTGGGCGGGCTGGTAGAGGTGCCCTGCGTGAAGCGTAATGTGGGCGGTGCAGTAAATGCCATGGCGGCAGCGGATATGGCGCTTGCAGGCATTGAGAGCCGGATTCCGGCAGATCAGGTCTTTGATGCCATGAGAGAAGTGGGGATGAAGATGGATACGTCCTTAAGGGAAACAGGATTTGGCGGAGTGGCCGCCAGTGAGACCGGACAGAAAATTATGGCCGGGCTACAGAGAAAATAGGGACAGAAGTTATTGAGTGTTGACGTATGCGGGATAAAAGGAGAGCTAAGTATGTACGAACAGGAAGTTAAGAAATTACAGGAAATTATCGATGACAGCAGTTGTATTGTTTTCTTTGGAGGTGCAGGCGTGTCTACAGAGAGCGGAATTCCAGACTTTCGCAGTGCGGATGGATTGTATCAGCAGAAGTATAAATATTCTCCGGAACAGATTGTGAGTCACAGTTTTTTCATGCGGAATACGGAAGGATTTTACGAATTTTACAAGGAGAAGATGATGTTTCTGGATGCGAAGCCCAATGCGGCGCACCGGAAGCTTGCGGAGCTTGAAAAAAAGGGAAAGCTTGCGGCTGTGATCACGCAGAATATTGATGGCCTTCACCAGGCGGCAGGCAGCAGGAACGTGTTGGAGCTTCATGGAAGCATTCACCGCAATTATTGCAGAAAATGTGGTGAGTTTTACGATGCTCCCTATGTAAAATATTCGAAGGGAATACCACGGTGCAAATGTGGTGGAACCATTAAGCCGGATGTAGTTCTGTACGAGGAAGGGCTGGACTCAATGGTGATTGATAAAAGCATTCGGGCAATCAGTGAGGCAGACACTCTGATTATCGGAGGAACATCGCTGGTGGTATATCCGGCAGCGGGATTTATTGACTATTTCCATGGGAAACATCTGGTGGTGATCAATAAGAGTCAGGCTGCGAGAGAGGTGGGGGCAGAGCTTACCATAGCTGCACCGATTGGGGAGATACTGGGACAGATTACCGTATAGAAATGGACAAAAAGAGGGTGAGTAAATGGACTTTACTGGATTCAAAAAGACCTGGGAGGACAGAAGAAAAAGAAAACCGTATTTGATAGCGCTTTTGCTGGCGCTATTGTATATTACGGATATTTTCTTCATAAGTGGATTCCTGGGAATGCGTTTTGGAATTGCCGGAACGGTCATTCATGAGATGATTCTTGCCGGAATGGGTATTGGTGTATTTTTGATTTTTCGTGGAAAATTAAGGGTGATTTTTCCATTTAAAAAGCCGGAATGGGTGAAGATTGCAGGAACACTTGTGCTGTGGCTGGGGACGTATCTGTTCACCAACTGGATTGTGGTGATTATGAGCTATTTTTTCCCAGAACAGGTAATGGGAGCCGGCGAGGGAATTAACGATCTGATTGCAAATATACCGGTGCTGCCCGGTCTGTTTGTGATCGCTGTTACACCGGCTATATGTGAGGAGATTGCCTTTCGCGGTGCGCTGTTAAGCTGTTTTCGTGGTGCGAAGAGCAAATGGATGGGAATTATTATTGTGTCACTGTTTTTTGGGGCCTGTCACGGAAGCGTATGGAGGATGATTCCGACGGCTGTACTTGGCATAGCGATGGGATATATTCTTCTGGAGACAGAGAATATGCTTTATAATATGCTGTTCCATTTTGTAAATAATGCGGTACCTATCCTGCTTCTTGGTGTGATGACAAAACTCATAGATGTATTTGGAGGCTTGGATGTGTGGGAGATGGCGGATTCTGTGGAAAACGTCAGGATTCCTTTGGCATCGGTGGGGATGGAAATGGCTTATGCCGGTGCGGCGCCAATTTTAATCTATATCGGAATTTATCTCCTGCACAGAGGACAGCCGGGGTATGACAAGGGGATGTTTCCGCCAGAGAAAAAGAAGCTGATGCTTATTCTGATTGCTGTGGGAATCGGGCTTAAGATGGCTGGCGATTTTCTTCTGTACATTTCTGTCGGACTTGAGGCGGCAGGAGCTATGCGGTCAATATATTAGAAAAATCTGTTGCCTTTCTTAGGAAGGTTGCTATAATGTTTATAGAAATTTAATCTAAAATGAATACAGTATAAATGAAGCTATATACTGGTGGAGGATGAAATGAAGATACTGATTGCAGGCGATGGTAAAGTTGGGGCATTACTGACGCAAGTGTTGAGTATGGAAGGGTATGACATTACTCTGATTGATTCAAAGCAGACAGTGCTTGAGAACAGTGTAGAACGGTTTGATGTAATGGCAATTCAGGGAAACTGTGCATCAATGGAGATTTTGGAGCAGGCTGGAGTAATGGACGCGGACCTTATGATAGCGGCGACCAGTGCAGATGAGATTAATCTGCTCAGCTGCCTGACGGCGCATGGTATGAATCCGAATATTCATACCATTGCCAGAATCCGCAATCCGGAATATTCAAATCAGATTTATAAGATGCGGGAACGGTTTGCGCTGTCGCTGGCGGTGAATCCGGAGAAGCAGGCGGCGGTTGAGATTGAGCATCTGTTGAAATTTCCCGGATTTTTAAAAAGAGACACCTTTGCCAAGGGGCGTGTTGAGATTGTGGAGCTTCGCATAGGCAGTGAGAGTAAGCTGAAGGATGTGGCGCTGAATGATCTGGACACAACTGCAGGATGTAAGGTTCTGGTCTGCGTTGTTTTACGGAAGGGGCAGGCGATTGCTCCGGACGGCAATTTTGTCCTTAGGGAAGGGGACCGTATTTTTGTTACCGCGCCTACCGACAATATGACGATTCTGCTGAAGAGTCTTGGCGTTATTACGCACAAGGTCAAACGGGTAATGATCTGCGGCGGCGGAAGAGTCAGCTATTATCTGGCGCAGCGACTGAAAAAAAGTGGAATTATGGTACAGATCATTGAGCAAAATTATGATAAATGTCTGGAACTTACCAATAAGCTGCCGTATGCGTGTGTGGTACATGGGGACGCCAGCAGCCAGGCGCTTCTGGACAGTGAAGGTATCAAGGACTGCGATGCGCTGATCACGATGACAGGAATGGATGAACAGAATATTATCATTTCCTTATATGGAAATAACTGTGGAGTTCCCCAAGTAATTACCAAGATCGGGCATTTGGATAATACACAGATCATAGAGAACCTTCCGCTTGGGAGTATCATTAGTCCGAAAGAGCTGTGTGCCAGTGCGATTGTCCGCTATGTGCGGGCGATGCACAATCAGACCGGCGCGGCGATTACCCTGCATACTATTGCAGACGGACACGCAGAGGCGTTGGAATTTCTTGTGGAGAAGAATACCAGATACTGTGGAGTACCGCTGAAGGATGTGCAGGTTAAGAAAAATGTTCTGATTGCCTGTATTTCACACAGAAGCGGAACAGAGATCCCGAATGGAGAATCTTCGTTTAATATAGGTGATACGGTTGTAGTAGTGTCGGGCCGGGAGGAAGTTCTCTATCAGTTGAATGATATATTTGTATAAAGAGGAGACGTCGTTATGAATTATAAGATTATAGGGCGTTTTCTTGCCCAGATATTAACCGTAGAAGGTGTGTTTATGGTGCCGGCAGCTGTTATTTGCATTGTCAATAATGAGATTCCGGCACTGCATGGATTTCTTTGGAGTCTGCTGATCATCTGCGCGGTGGTTCTTGTACTGTTCCTTACATGCAGGAAGGCAGAAAGCAGGTTTTATGCCAAAGAAGGGTTGGTTTGCGTGGGAATCAGCTGGATTGTCATGGGGCTTCTTGGATGTCTGCCTTTTTTCATTTCCGGAGAGATTCCGAATTATCTGGATGCACTGTTTGAGATCGTTTCTGGATTTACTACTACCGGAGCCTCGATTCTGCCGGAGGTAGAGAGCCTGTCCAGAGGAATTCTCTACTGGAGAAGCTTTAGTCATTGGCTGGGTGGAATGGGCGTATTGGTGTTTCTCCTTGCGATTGTGCCGGCAGGAGGGCGTGGAAATGGGTATACCATGCATATTCTGAGAGCGGAGAGCCCGGGGCCGAATGTGGGAAAGCTTGTTCCGAAGATGAAAGATACGGCAAAGATTCTGTATTTGATGTATATTCTTTTGACGGTACTGAACATCGTATTTCTGCTGATTGGCCGCATGCCCGCATTTGATGCGGTATGTACCGCATTGGGAACAGCGGGAACCGGAGGATTTGGAATCCGCAATGACAGTATTGCCAGTTACAGTCCCTATCTGCAAAATGTATGTACGGTATTTATGCTGTTATTCGGCGTGAACTTCAGCTGCTATTATCTGCTTCTTATGAAGCAGTTTAAAAGTGTTTTTAAGGACGAAGAGCTTCGGATGTACATGGGAGTTGTGCTGGGGAGCGTCGTGCTGATTGTGTGGAACCTGAAGGATTACTATAGTACCTTCGGCGAGACGGTCCGCCATGTGTCATTTCAGGTGGCAAGTATTATAACTACGACAGGATTTGCTACTACGGATTTTGATCAGTGGCCCAGTTTTTCCAAAGCGATCCTGCTGTGCCTGATGGTCATTGGAGCCTGCGCAGGAAGTACCGGAGGCGGATTGAAATGCGGACGCGCGCTCTTGCTTCTGAAGAGCCTGCGAAGAAATATCCGCAAAGTGCTCCACCCGCAGAAGGTGCAGATCGTGCGGAATAATGGACAGATGGTAAACGAGAAGATACTGGATAATACTAATGCATACCTTGCTGCGTATGTTGTGATTGTTCTGCTCAGTTTTATTCTGATATCTCTGGACGGATTTTCAATCACTACTAATATATCTGCGGTTTTTGCATGCTTTAATAATATTGGACCTGGATTTGATGCGGTGGGTCCTACCTGCAATTTCGGCTCCTACAGTGCGTTTTCCAAGCTTATTTTGATTGGAGATATGCTGGCAGGACGTCTGGAAATATTCCCGATACTGATTTTGTTCTCGCGCAGTACGTGGATTCGGAGATAAGTCGGTCAGTGAAATTGTTGTATATTTTTCGAAAAAGAGATACAATGGAGTAGTTAAGTAATGATAAGGAGATTATATTATGGGTAAATATTTTGGAACGGATGGATTTCGTGGAGAAGCGAATGAAGTACTTACAGTGGAGCATGCATTTAAGGTTGGACGTTATCTGGGCTGGTATTACGGACAGGAACATAGGGCAAGGGTAGTGATTGGTAAGGATACCCGGCGCAGCAGCTATATGTTTGAATATTCTCTGGTAGCCGGGCTTACAGCTTCGGGAGCGGATGTGTATCTGCTTCATGTAACCACTACGCCAAGTGTTTCTTACGTGACAAGAACAGAGGATTTTGATTGTGGTATCATGATTTCAGCAAGCCATAACCCATTTTATGATAATGGTATTAAGATTATTAACAGAAAAGGACATAAGATGGAAGCTGAGGTCGAGGAGAAGATTGAGGCCTATATTGACGGTGAGATTCCTGAGCTGCCACTGGCGAAGAAAGAGAATATCGGACGCACTACAGATTACTCTGCGGGACGTAACCGCTATATCGGCTATCTGATTTCTCTGGCAACCCGTTCTTTTGAAGGAAAGCGCGTAGGTTTGGATTGCTCAAATGGAAGTTCGTTTATGATTGCGAAGAGTGTATTTGATGCTTTGGGGGCAAAAACTTATGTAATCAATAACGACCCGGATGGAACTAATATCAATACTAATTGCGGCTCCACTCATATTGAGGTGCTGCAGGAGTTTGTCAGGGAGAAAAATCTGGATGTTGGGTTTGCCTATGACGGAGATGCAGACCGCTGTATTGCAGTAGATGAGAATGGCAGTGTGGTAGACGGAGATCTGATTCTCTATGTATGCGGCAAATACCTGAAAGAGACCGGGCGTCTGAATAAGGATACCATTGTTACAACGATTATGTCCAATCTGGGGCTTTATAAGGCCTGTGACAGGATTGACATGAAGTATGAAAAAACGGCTGTTGGTGATAAATATGTTTATGAGAATATGGTAAAGAACAACTATTCTCTTGGCGGAGAGCAGTCCGGACATATTATTTTCAGCAAGCATGCAACTACCGGAGACGGCATCCTGACTTCTCTGATGATTATGGAAGTAATGCTGGAAAAGAAGATGAGTCTTGGCCAGTTGGTTGAGCCAGTTAAGATCTATCCGCAGCTTCTGAAGAATGTGCGTGTGGTTGATAAGAAGACTGCCAGAGAGAATGAGGCGGTGTGCCAGGCTGTGGATGCAGTGGCAGAGGCTCTTGGAGATGATGGACGTATTCTGGTGAGAGAGAGTGGAACCGAGCCGGTTATCCGTGTTATGGTGGAAGCATCTACCGATGAACTCTGTGAGAAATATGTAGATCAGGTGATTGACGTGATTCGTGCAGAAGGGCTGGTTATCAGCTAAAGACTTATTTTTCCAGCAAGAGCAGGATACTGATCGGGATGAAGCGATATTTTTTGGCAATAATACCTCCTTAAAAGGAGGTATTTTTATGTTTGGATTTATGCCGATTACAGATGTATACGCGAGAGAAATACTTGATTCCAGAGGGAATCCGACAATAGAGGTAGAGGTACTGGCAGGAGAAACGGTAGTAGGACGGGCAAGCGTCCCTTCGGGGGCTTCCACAGGACAGTTCGAGGCAGTGGAGCTCCGTGACCGGAATAAACGATATAATGGACTTGGAGTAGAAAAAGCGGTAGACCATGTTAATGCAGAGATTGCTCCGGAGATTATCGGCATGAATGTGTTTGAACAGAGACAGCTGGACGATGTACTGAACCGTCTGGACGGGACAGCGAATAAGCAGCGGCTTGGGGCAAATGCGATTCTTGGCGTGTCCATGGCGGCGGCACGGGCAGCGGCAAAGGCCCTGGGGATTCCTCTGTATGCCTATTTGGGAGGAACCAATGTAAGAAAACTTCCGGTTCCTATGATGAATATTATGAACGGTGGAAGACATGCAGATAATACGATTGATATTCAGGAGTTTATGATTATGCCGGTGGGAGCCTGCTGCTTTAAAGAAGGACTTCGTATGTGTGCGGAGGTGTATCACGCACTGAAAAAGCTTCTTAAGAAAAATGGACACAGTACTGCTGTGGGGGATGAGGGTGGATTTGCACCAAATCTTCCGGACGCAAAAGAGGCGCTGGAATTTATTGTAGAGGCTATAGCCCTGGCGGGCTACAGGCCTGAGCAGGATGTAGTGATTGCATTGGATGTGGCTGCGTCTGAGCTGTATGATCCTCAGATAAATAAATATGTATTCGAAGGGGAAAGCCGGATGCATGGAAATAGGGTGATTCGTTCGGCAGAGGAGCTGATTGACTATTACGGAGAGCTGGCAGAGAAATTTCCGGTTGTGTCCATTGAAGACCCGCTGGATGAGGAAGATTGGGATGGATGGGAGCTTCTGACCACCAGGCTGGGAAGAGAGCTGCAGCTTGTGGGCGATGATTTGTTTGTGACCAACACAAAGCGCCTGAAGAACGGGATCCAGAAAGGGGTTGCCAATGCAATTCTTGTGAAGGTGAATCAGATCGGTACCCTAAGCGAGGCATTTGAAGCCATTGAGATGGCGCAGACTTCCGGCTATCGTGCCGTGGTATCCCATCGCTCCGGAGAAACCGCGGATACGATAATCGCAGATATTGCGGCCGCATTCAATGCAGGCCAGATTAAGACGGGAGCGCCCTGCCGGTCTGAGCGTGTGGAGAAATATAATCAGCTTTTACGTATCGAAGAGAAGCTCGGAAGAACAGCGGTGTATGAAAATCCATTTTCTGCTTGATATCTGAAGTCTCTTGTGATAGAATGATTATGTTTAATCCGCAGGAGGTGTGAATCGTGGAAATTTTAAAGACGGTATTGATGATTGTATTTGCAATAGACTGTATCGCGTTGACAGCGGTTGTATTATTACAGGAAGGTAAGTCGGCCGGTCTGGGAACAATCGGTGGAATGGCTGACTCTTACTGGGGCCAGAACAAAGGCCGTTCTATGGAGGGTACTTTGGTAAAGATTACCAGAGTTCTGGCAGTACTCTTTATCGTGCTTGCTATGGCACTGAACTTGAAAGTATTTGCTTAAGAGAATGTTTTTTGAAAATGGTGGGACACTCTTGTAATAAGGGTGTCCTTTCTTGTGTCACGGAAATTCCCTTGGAATCTCCTGACACAGCAGATATCTGTTGAAATTTGTATGGGAAGTGAAGGGAGGCAGCAGAATGGATGAGACATTTGAAAAACGAAAGAAGATTATCTACGATTTTATGTGTGATGACATGTATGTACCGATGAAGCTGAAGGAGCTTGCTGTTTTGCTGCAGGTTCCGAAGGATCAGCGGGGAGAGCTGAAGGAAGTAATGGATTCCCTGGAGGCGGAGGGAAAGATTTATCTGTCCAAAAAAGGGAAATACCTGAAAGGTGAAGCAAGAAGGCTTACCGGGGTCTATCAGGCTCACCAGAGAGGCTTTGGGTTTGTAATGATCGAAGGGGAAAAAGAGGATATCTTTATCCCGGAAGAAGAGACGAACGGAGCATTTCAGGGGGATACGGTAGAGGTTACACTTACTGCTTCTCCGGCGGGAAAGCGGAGAGAGGGAAAGATTGTACGGATCGTGAGCAGGGGAACAACCAGGGTTGTAGGTCGGTATCAGGTTCGTAAGAATAAGGACTACGGTTTTGTGCTTCCTGATAATCAGCGTATTCTTCAGGATATTTTTGTTCCGGCCGAAAGGGCGAAGGGAGCAGTGGACGGGCATAAGGTTGTGGTGGAGCTTATCTCTTATGGCGGTCAGCGTGAGAAGCCGGAAGGAAGGATTGTGGAGATACTGGGGCATGTGAATGACCCTGGCGTAGATATTCTCTCTATTGTCAGAGACTATGATCTTCCTGCAGAATTTCCTGAGCGGGTGATGAATCAGGCAGAGCGGGTGCCGGAATTTGTCAGTGAGGCGGACATGGCAGGCCGGAAGGATATTCGCAATTGGCAGATGGTGACCATTGACGGAGAAGATGCAAAGGATCTGGATGATGCTGTTTCCATTACCAGAACTGAGGACGGAGAAGGATATGTGCTGGGAGTCCATATTGCGGATGTGACTAATTATGTGCAGGAGCGGAGTGCTCTTGACAGAGAGGCGCTGCATCGGGGAACCAGTGTGTATCTGGCAGACCGGGTGATTCCTATGCTTCCGCATAAGCTGTCGAATGGCATCTGTTCTTTGAATGCGGGAGTGGACCGTCTGGCTTTAAGCTGCATTATGACAGTGGACAAAAAAGGTGTGGTCGTGGACCATCAGATCTGTGAGACGGTCATACGGGTAGATGAGCGAATGTCTTATACCAGCGTCAGGAAGATACTGGAAGATCATGATGAAGAGGAAAGGCACAGATATGAAGGTTTGGTTCCTATGTTTGAGCTCATGGAAGAGCTGGCAGGAATTCTGAGAAATCGAAGACATCAGCGGGGATCTATTGACTTTGACTTTCCGGAGAGTAAACTGGTATTGGATGAGAATGGCACGCCGGTAGAGATCAAAGCCTATGACAGAAATGTGGCGACGAAGATTATTGAGGACTTTATGCTGCTTGCCAATGAGACAGTTGCAGAGGAATATTACTGGCAGGAGCTTCCTTTTGTCTATCGTGTTCACGAGGCCCCGGATGAGGATAAGATAAGGAAACTGGCTGCATTTATCAATAACTTTGGATATTCGATGCATATTGGAGTAAACGAACTGCGCCCAAAGGAGATACAGAAGCTTCTTGGAAAGATAGAAGGAACACCTTATGAGACATTGATCAGCCGTCTGGCACTTCGGTCCATGAGCCGGGCCAGATATACACCGGAAAATACGGGGCATTTTGGTTTGGCAGCACAGTACTATACGCATTTTACCTCTCCCATAAGGAGATATCCGGATCTGCAGATTCACCGGATTATCAAGGATAATCTGCGGGGGCGGATGAATGAGGCAAAAATAGAGCACTATCAGAATATTCTGCCGGAGGTGACAAAGCAGGCCAGCGAATCGGAACGCAGAGCAGAGGAAGCTGAGCGGGAGACAATTAAGCTTAAGAAGGCAGAGTATATGTCGCAGCGGATTGGTCAGGTGTATGAGGGCGTGATATCCGGAATCACCGCCTGGGGCATTTATGTGGAACTTCCCAATACGGTGGAAGGTCTGGTACATGTAACGAACATGTACGATGATCATTATGATTATTACGAGGATAGATATGAGATGGTCGGGGCACATACCGGAAAAACTTATAAACTTGGACAGTCGGTGTGTGTGCGTGTCACAGGAGCCGACCTTCTGACAAGAACCGTAGATTTTGAGATTGCGTTCATAGCAAAAGGAGACACAGAATATGGCGAAGAGTAATGGAAAACTGATTGCCAATAATAAGAAGGCATATCATGATTATTTTATACTGGATAATTACGAGGCTGGCATTTCACTTGCAGGGACGGAGGTAAAGTCCCTGCGCATGGGGAAATGCAGCATTAAGGAAGCTTTTGTCCGTATTGAAAATGGAGAGGTATACATTTACGGTATGCATATCAGTCCTTATGAAAAGGGAAACATTTTCAATAAAGATCCCCTGAGACCGCGGAAATTACTGCTGCACAAAACGGAGATTAACAAGCTTCTTGGCAAAACAAAAGAAAAAGGTATTGCAATTGTGCCATTAAAGGTATATTTTAAAGGCAGCTTAGTAAAAGTTGAGATTGGTCTCGCCAAAGGTAAGAAACTGTATGACAAGAGACAGGATATTGCGAAGAAAGACCAGCAGAGAGAAGCAAGCCGGGATTTCAAGGTCCGCAACCTGGGTTAGGAGGAACGGAAGATGAATTATTGTGTAAAATGCGGAACACAGGTTAATGATGGAGTAAGTATCTGCCCACAGTGCGGGGCGTCGATTCCGGGAGCGTATGATAATAACCAGGCCTATGAGAATCAGGATAGTCAGTATACCTACGGGAATGGAACACAGGGACAGCCGTATACATATGATCAGAGCTATTCATATGACTATGATCAGGGATGTTTTCCGGAGTATGAGGTGAAGAAGAATAAAGGAATGGCAGTTCTTTCTTATCTGGGAATTTTGGTTTTGATTCCAATTCTTGCGGGAGACAAAAGCTCTGAGTATCTGAAACAGCACATGAACCAGGGGTTTGTACTATTTGTTCTCAATGCCCTGATAGAGTTCGCTGAAAGGCTGGTGGATGACGTGATACTCATTGGCGGCATGCTTTCCTGGGCGGTAGACGTAGTAGATTTTGCATTTCTGATCATTATGATTATGGGTATTATATCTGCATGTAAAGGAACCTGGAAGCCACTTCCGATTATAGGGAATGTAAAGATATTTAAATAAGTATGATGGAAAAGCACCTGTCGGGTGCTTTTTTCACTTAAACAATCATATTATTTCCTCCACAAAGAGCGGATTCTGTGTTATCATAGATTACGAATTTGAGTTGTGGGGGCTGGTTATGAAAAGAGAAGGTTTTAATTCAAGATTGGGATTCATTTTAGTCAGCGCTGGCTGCGCGATTGGAATCGGTAATGTATGGAGATTTCCGTATGTTGTGGGAGAGAACGGCGGCGGTTTTTTTGTGCTGTTCTATTTAATATTTCTGCTCTGCATGGGCGTACCTGTTCTGACGATGGAGCTGGCGGTGGGACGTGCCAGCAGGAAGAGTGCAGTGCTTGGATATAAGACGCTGGAAAAACCGGGCAGTAAATGGCATATTCACGGATGGTTCTGTATTCTCGGATGCTATATGCTGATGATGTATTATACAACGGTTTCTGGATGGATGGTCAGTTATTTCTTTAAATTTGCTGCAGGAACCTTTCATTCTGGTATGAATGCTGGTGAAGTGGGCGCTGTTTTTACAGACCTTCTTGCATCTCCGGGTGAAATGGGCATATGGATGGCACTGACGGTTGTACTTGGCTTTTTTGTATGCTCAAAGGGATTGCAGAATGGGGTTGAAAGAATCAGCAAGATTATGATGTCTGCACTGTTAGTATTGATCGTTGTGCTGGCGGTTCACAGTATTCTTCTGTCCGGAGCAGCGGAAGGTATCCGGTTTTATCTGGTGCCGAGTGTAGAGAAGATCCAAGAGGTCGGAATAGGAAAGGTCATTACAGCATCGATGAATCAGGCATTCTTTACCCTGAGCCTTGGAATTGCTGCTATGGAAATCTTTGGAAGCTATATGACAAAGAATAATTCGCTTCCGGGCGAGGCCATTAACATCTGTATTCTGGATACCTTTGTGGCGATTATGTCGGGACTAATTATTTTCCCGGCGTGTTTCTCCTATGGGGTACAGCCGGATGCCGGTCCATCATTGATATTTGTGACCCTGCCGAATGTATTTATCAATATGTCAGGCGGCAGAATCTGGGGAACGCTGTTCTTTTTGTTTATGACCTTTGCAAGTTTTTCAACGGTTATGGCCGTATTTGAGAATCTGATTTCATTCTGCGTGGATATGTTTGAGATGAACCGTAAGAAGGCTGTATTGATTAACGGAGTGATCATCCTGATTGCCAGTCTGCCGTGTGTGCTGGGATACAATATCTGGAGCGGTCTGCACCTGATCGGCGGCCGGGATGTGCTGGACAGCGAAGATTTTATTGTCAGCAATCTGCTGCTGCCGATTGGGTCTCTGGTTTATCTGCTGTTCTGTGTGACCAGAGTTGGATGGGGATTTGACCGGTATCTGGAAGAATGTAATCAAGGAAAAGGACTGCATTTTTCAAAAGCATTAAAGCCATACTTCCAGTTTGTTCTGCCGATTCTGATTATCGTGATTATTGTACAGGGATTGATTTGATTTGGGGAGAATGTGTAATGAAGAGAATAAAAGTTGTCCTTTGGGATATTGACGGAACACTGTTGAATTTTAAGGAAGCGGAAAAATATGCAATCCGGGCATGTTTTGAGAGGTTCGGCCTCGGAGAATGTACGGATCAGATGCTTCGGGAATATTCGGCGATTAATAGCAGGTACTGGAGAGGGCTGGAGTGTGGCGAATACACCAAACCTCAGGTTCTGGTAGGACGCTTTGAAGAGTTTTTCGAAAAATACGGGATAGATACGTCGATTGCGTCTTCTTTCAACGATGAGTATCAGATCAGACTTGGAGATACGGTCTGTTTTTGTGAAAACGGATTGGAAACGGTACGGGCGCTAAAGGGGAAGGTTCTGCAATATGCGGTGACCAACGGAACGAAGGCAGCCCAGGATCGGAAGCTTGCCAATTCGGGATTGGATCAATTGCTGGATGGCATATTTATCTCGGAAGAAATAGGAATTGAAAAACCAATGACCGGATTCTTTGATAAGGTTTTTCGGGAAATTGGAGTATATCGGAAGGATGAGATGATGATTGTCGGGGATTCGCTTACCAGCGATATGCAGGGCGGAAACAATGTGGGGATTGTGACCTGCTGGTATCATCCGGAAGGGAAAGAAAACTACGGAAATCTGAGGATTGATTATGAGATTCATGATATAAAGCAGGTGCTGGAAATCGTTTAAAATTTTATTTATCGAGATTATGCACGCTATATGGGTGCAAGAAAAGAATAAGGTATAAAGCGCAGAATGGGACGAAAAGGAGATGGGGGAAATGCTTTCATTTGGATGTGATTACAATAAAGGGGCTCACAGAAAAATACTGGAGCGGCTGTTGGAAACGAACGAGGTGCCGACGGCTGGGTATGGCATGGATGCATACTGTGACGAAGCAAAGGAGAAGATCAAGCGCCAGTGTCAAAATCCGGATGCAGAGGTTCATTTTCTGGTGGGAGGAACTCAGAGTAATCAAATTGTGATTGACGCACTGCTTACTAAATACCAGGGCGTGATTGCGGCTGAGACCGGACATGTCAGTACGCATGAAGCCGGAGCAATTGAATTTACCGGACATAAGGTGCTGGCGATGCCGCATACAGATGGAAAATTGATGCCGGACACGGTGGAGCATTATCTGAAGAATTTCTACGAGGATGCAAATCACGACCATATGGTATTTCCGGGGATGGTATATATTTCCCATCCGACAGAGTATGGAACGCTGTACTCGCTGCAGGAGTTGGAACGATTGTCAGCAGTATGTCATGAATATGAAATTCCGCTCTATCTGGATGGCGCCAGATTGGGGTATGGGTTAATGAGCAGAGGAACCGATGTGACGCTGGCGGATGTCGCAAGACTATGTGATGTGTTTTATATCGGGGGAACAAAGGTGGGAGCGCTGTGCGGCGAGGCAGTCGTATTTACTCACCGCAATACGCCGGAGCATTTTCTGACAACCGTAAAGCAGCATGGAGCGCTGCTGGCAAAAGGCAGGCTGCTTGGGATTCAATTTGATGCTCTGTTTACGGATGACTTATATTTTGAGATCAGCAGGCATGCAGTCGAGATGGCGGAATTGCTAAAAGATGTTTTTCGGGAGAAAGGCTATCCATTTTTTATCGAGTCACCGACAAATCAGATTTTTGTGATTTTGGAGAATCAGAAAATGGAAGCCATTAAGAAGCAGGTTGAATTTGGATTTTGGGAAAAGGTCGATGAAGATCATACGGTCGTGCGTTTTGTTACAAGCTGGGCTACTACGTCAGAGGAAATAGAGGGCGTTCGGGCGCTGCTGTAGAGGACCGGCGTGTGAAAGCCGGAGAGATGGGCTATGAAAAAGATTAAATTAACAGATGAAATTGTATATATTATGGGAGCGGCTGTTTTGTCTTTGGCAACAGCTATGCTTTCAGCCGCCAGTTTTGGATTATCTGTAATCGTATCGCCGGCATACCTTATCAGTGTGAAGGTGCCTTTTCTTACATTTGGGCAGGCGGAATATATTGTTCAGGGAATTCTGTTTGTTATATTCTGTATTGCCATGCGACAGGTGAAGCTGTTGTATTTGGGAGCATTTTTATCAGGTGTAATCTATGGCTTTATACTGGACTTATGGAGGATTGTGATTCCGTGGCTGAATCCAGAAAAATTTGCACCGGGAACTCTCCCGATGAAGCTGCGGCTTGTGCTTTTTGTAATAGGATTTTTTATAAATGCTTTTGGGGCTACGTTATATTTTAAGAATCGGTTTTATCCACAGGTTTATGAATTTTTTGTAAAGGGAATTAGCGAAAAATACTGTATTGAATTGTCTCGTTTTAAATTAAGATTTGATATGGTCTTTCTTTTGATTACAGTTATACTTTCACTGGCGCTGTTTCACAGATTTGTGGGAATTGGGATTGGAACATTGATTATGGCATGCTGTAATGGACCGCTGATCGGCGTTTACAGCAGATGGTTTGACAGACACTTTGAGGTGGGAAAGGGAGAAAGAGCATGACACAGAGTATGATGCAGCGCGCTGTTCAGCATGCAGTACAGCATGCGGTTACAAAGGCGGTAGAAAAGGCAGTTGCAGTGAAAGCCAAAAAGGCTGCCCGTATGGATGGAGAAAACTGGAAAGGAGATTTTCACTGTCTGGTATCCGGATATTATACGGGGATTACTTTCCGTTACATAGGAATCCCATTCGTTATCTTTATGATTCTCTGTGTGTTTGGAACCTGGATTGCAGGAGAGCCAGTGTATACTCTGATATTTGCTTTGTTTGCGGTTCTGTTTGTGATACTGATGCAGATAACAAGAAAGAGAATGCAGATGATCGTATATTGGGATGGCGGAATCATGTTTTTAGACCGCAGAGAGAATGTGATTGTGCAGATGCCGTCCTCGGTTCTTCGGCAGGCGGTGATTAAAAGAAGTAAGATTGTGATTCACTGTGATGGTAAGAAATATACTATATTGCGGAATATACAGGATAATGAACAGGCAGTAAGAGAAATGCTTGCCTTCTATGGCCTGAGTTAGCGAAAGAAAAGGAGGATGAAACAGTGGCAGATATTATTTTGAGAAATGAAATGTTGGAAATTGGTGTGAATCTGCATGGTGCAGAGCTGAGATCTCTGCGCAGACTCGATACAGATACCGAATATCTCTGGTGTGCAGATCCGGTATACTGGAATCGAACATCGCCGGTACTGTTTCCTTTTGTGGGTGGAGTGAAGAATGGCATTTACCGTCACGAGAGAGAAGTGTATAAAATTGGCCAGCATGGTTTTGCCAGAGACAGAGATTTTACACTTGTGAGCCAGAGCGAAGATACGGTGTGGTTTTCACTGAAGGATGATGAAGAAAGCCGGAAGATTTATCCTTTTGCTTTTCATCTCGAGATAGGATATCATCTGATGCCGGATGGTGTGGCGGTAATGTGGAGGGTACAGAACCCGGCAGAGAAAACATTATACTTTTCTATTGGGGCACATCCGGCATTCAACTGTCCTTTACAGGAAGAAGATAAACAAACTGACTATGCGATTCGTTTGCAGGATAAAACAGGAAAAGCTTTGAGCGAATTTGAGAATACTATTTTCGGTCGGGGCGGAACGGTAACGACATGTCATGAAACGGTAGTATTGAAGGATGGCGTATTACCGATTACAAAAACTCTATTTGATCATGATGCAAAAGTGATTGAAAACGATCAGGTGCAGAGAGTGGCACTTTTGGATGGCAGCGGCAGGGAGTATTTGGCCGTGGAATTTTCTGCCCCGTTGGTCGGTATTTGGTCGCCGCCGAAAAAGCAGGCACCATTTGTATGCATCGAGCCTTGGTATGGAAGATGCGACAGTGAGGTCTTTGAGGGAGAGCTGAAAGACCGGGAGTGGGAGCAGATACTGGAGCCTGGAGAGGAATTTCGGGCAGAATATAAGATCGTGGTATAGAAACGACTCTAGGGTATAGATGTTTTATAATTGAAGCGTGTAATACGTATGAGTATAAAAATAATCATACAATAATAAGTGCTGAGTAGCAGAAGAGCTGTGTAAATCCAGACAGATTTGCATAGTTCTTTTTATTTTAAGGAGGATTGAAAATGGAAAAGCGGCGGCACAACGACATAGAGCCGGTGAATTTGTGAGGTGACTCACAAATCATCGGCTCTGCTAATGTGTGTGCTTCTGCCTTTTAGTGGACCTGGCGGGAATCGAACCCGCGTCCGAAAGCTCTTCCATTCAGGCATCTCCCATTACAGTCATTATACGGACATTCCCTCCGTCTCCTGCCTAATGACAGGCTGAAGACATTAGTAGCTTCATAAAATCTTCCATTCCCTCAAAGCTTTGAGAATGAAGTGCTCCGTCTCGTCGAAGCCGGTTACTTAAGCGACGGATGACCTAAGGCCGACTACAGCCATACTAGGCTGCGTACGCTAACTCTCTATTGTCTGCGTTTATTTTTAATTAGAACTTTTAACGTAGAGTCCCGCTACGAATGGCTTCCCAAACTTCTAAACCCCCGTCGAAACCAGTACAAGCCCTGATTATCAGTTTGTTCTCTGGTTCGCAGAAATTCGTTTGCGTAGTATGTATTATATGCATATACAATTGGGATGTCAAGGCTAAAATAAAAGATTTGATGACAAGTCAAAAGCCTACTGGAAAGTAAGAAATCTCAAAATGAAAACAAAATCTAAATAAAGTATAAAATTAGCACTCAACCATTGACTTGGCTAATAAAAAGTGTTATATAATAACTATAACAAATAAAACAATTAATATTTTATATACCTTATAGGAATACTAAGTCTATAAGGCGGAATTTAAGGAGGTATGACCTATGTTATTAGCAAACAGAAATTATAATTTATTTGATGAGATGTTCAGAGATCCATTCTTTACACGTCCTTTTGAGAACGCCTCTTCTCAGATTATGAAGACAGACATTCATGAAAAAGACGGAAGCTATGTTATTGATATGGAATTGCCTGGATATAGTAAGGAGGATATCAAGGCAGATTTGAAGGAAGGTTATCTGACAATCACTGCCACAAAGAATGAGACCAAGGAGGAAAAAGATGCGAGAGGCAACTGCATTCGCAAGGAGCGCTACACAGGAAGCTGCAACAGAAGCTTTTATGTAGGTGAGCAGGTATCTCAGGAGGATATTAGAGCAGCATTCAAAGATGGAGTACTGAGTCTGATCGTACCAAAGGAAGTACCGAAAGCAATTGAGGAGCCGAAATTTATTGCCATAGAATAAGAAAATATGGTTAATCGAAAAGAAATGCGGATCTAATGGAAACATTAGTTCCGCATTTTTTATGTGCCCGGAGGACTATCCGTAAATGGTATCTGTGAAATAAAAAAGAGTATACAGAAGTATCATGATTTTGTGCAATATGACAACTTTACAAATGGTTTATCTTATGTTATCTTTGATATACATTGTAAGAAGTTCTTTCTGCTTGAAAGAATACTCTTGTAAAACTGAAAATATTCAAAAAATAAGGTATAATTACTGAATTATCTCAGTGATTCTGGAAATGTCAATGGCTGAATCAGCCGATGAATCAAGAAGACAAAAAGACAACAAATAATTTACGTAGTACGACTTGAAATGTGGTATCATATTTTATATACTATGATAAAGAACTTTCACTGGCGTTTTCTGCGTAATAAACAAAAAGGAGGATGCCTGTGAAAGGAAGAGAAATGAAACCGGTCAGAAATCATAAAGACAGAGTGTTCCGCGTATTATTTCGGGATAAGGAGGAAGTGCTGGGATTATATAACGCAGTGAATGGAACGAATTACAGCAACACGCAGGACATGACGCTTACAACATTAGAGCATGCCATCTATGTTGGCATGAAGAATGATGTATCCTTTGTTTTGTATGATGAGATGATGTTGTATGAACATCAATCGACGGATAATCCGAATATTCCGCTGCGTGATTTGCTGTATGTGGCGAATCTGTATTCCGCTTTGGTGCCAGAGGAAAAGCTGTACAGCTCCAGGGCGCAGAAGATTCCGGAACCGAAATTCATTGTGTTTTATAATGGACAAAAAAAGGTCCCCGAACGCTTTGAATATAAACTGTCTGATTTGTATCATAGTTCATCAAGAGATGAGAACTAGATACCGGAATTAGAATTGAAAGTACTGGTATTAAACATCAATGATGGATACAATGAAACGATCAAAGAGAAATGTAAGACGTTAAAAGGATATATGATTTTTGTGGAGAAAGTTCGAAAGTATAATGGAGAGCTATCTGTGCAGGAAGCGATAGAGAGATCGGTGGATGAATGCATACAGGAAGGGGTGCTGGTAGACTTTTTCCGGAAGAATCGAGCGGAGGTGTTGTCAGTGGGAATATTTGAGTTTGATGAAGAGAAGTATCGTGCAGTGATACGTGAAGACGCACGAGAGGAGGGGCTTGCGGAAGGAAGAGAAAAGGGAAGATTGGAAGGAAGAAGGTGGGGAATTGATTTGGGAATAAGAATTTTGATAGAAACCTGTCAGGAGATTGGGCTGTCCAGAGAGAAAACTCTTGAGAGGATAGCCGCGAAATTTTCTGTGGGGAAAGAGGAAGCGCAGAGATATATTGAGAAGTACTGGAAAGAAGACTAAGGGATTCTACAGTATGAAAATACCGGATATGATTCCAGTGCATTATAAGCATGGAAACATATCCGGCTGTTTTAGAAGACTATTTTTTCCTTCCGAATAAGCCGCGTTTTTTGGATGAACGTTCTTCCTTGCCAATGGAAAGAAGTTCGTCGTAGGCTTTGCGCATCTCACGTTCCTGTTTTTCACGAACTTCCTTTGGAGGAATGTTTGCATAACGGAAATGATACTCCACGTCGTCATTTTCCTCGGGTAATGTATCTGCAGAGTTTACTTTTTTGGAGGAAGCTCTGGAAACATTTTTGGCAGCAGCCCGTTCGGCAGCTTTTTCAGCTTTTCTGTCAGCGTTTGCCTTTTTTAATGCAGCGCGGACTTCCCTGCGACTAAAGACCTGAGTCTGCTCTGCTAATTCATCATCCGGAACAGGGGTGCTTATTTTCGGGGTTTCAGTGTCAACCCTTGCGGCTGTTGATTTGCCGTTTTTAGGTAATTTGAATTTTTTTCGACAGCTATGGCATAATGCATAACCTGGATTTTTTCTGCTGAGTTTTAATTCATCTCCACATATGGGACATCTCATAATAATCGTCTCCTTACAATTTATGGACTAGCTATATCATATATTATCACAGAAATCGGAAAATGCGAAGAATTTTTCACAAAAGCGTCATAAAAGCATGATACACTAAGCGTAGAAAGTGAAGGTGATGTAAATGGATAAATTACAAATATTGGTTGTTGATGATGAGAGCAGAATGCGTAAGCTGGTAAAGGATTTCCTTATCCGGGAAGGATATGGTGTCCTGGAAGCGGGAGATGGCATGGAAGCTATGGATATTTTCTGTGCAAACAAAGAGATTGATCTGATTATTTTAGATGTGATGATGCCGAAGATGGATGGATGGCAGGTGTGCCGGGAAATTCGAAGATCTTCGGATATCCCGATTATAATGCTGACAGCGCGGTCTGATGAACGGGATGAGCTTCAGGGATTTGAACTGGGTGTGGATGAATATATTTCCAAGCCTTTCAGTCCCAAGATTTTGGTGGCAAGAGTGTCGGCAATTCTGCGGAGAACCCATGGAGCAGAAGCAGAGGGGAAACTGTGTGTAGGAGGAATTGAGGTAAATAAGGCAGCTCATATGGTACTGGTGGACGGAAAAAGTATCGAACTTAGCTACAAAGAGTTCGAGCTTTTGACATATTTCCTTGAAAATCAGGGGTTGGCTCTTTCCAGGGAGAAAATTCTAAATAATGTATGGAATTATGATTATTTTGGGGATGCCAGAACGATTGATACCCATGTGAAGAAACTTCGAAGTAAACTGGGGGAAAAAGGAAATTATATTAAAACTATTTGGGGAATGGGATATAAATTTGAGGTGGAATAGATGAGACATTCAATCAAACGCCAGATGATGGTAGTTTTTATATCTTTGCTGACGTTTATGTTTGCGGCAATTCTAATCTGTAATGTATGGATGCTTGAACCTTATTACATCCGCGATAAAGAATCCAAATTTATCAGTATGTATCAGGCACTTGCAGCTGCCTCAGAGGAGGGAAGGCTGGATATGTCGGATGAAGAAATGTATGGGGAGCTGATACGTCAGGCGGAGAAGGATAATCTGTTTTTTCTGGCAGTCAACATGGAGAAACCGATGTTAGTTACGAATGTGCAGCATTCGGTGGAACTGGAGCAGCAGCTGAATGCGTTTTTGCTGAACCATACGGAGAACAATGAAAAAATTCTCGAGAAAACTGACAGCTATGAAATCAGCCAGACCAAAGGGAAAAAATCAAGTGCTGAGTATCTGATGATGCGGGGGGATCTCGGAGGAGGAACCTTTTTTCTGATTCAAAGTCCGCTGGAAAGTATTCAGGGGAGCGTTGCTTTGGCCAATCGGTTTCTGATTGCTGTGGGTATTGTCGTGATTGCCGTATGTATGGTGTTGGTGTGGTTTTTCTCCAGACGTCTGACAGAGCCGCTGCGTGAGTTGGCAGAGCTGTCGGAAAAAATGGCAGAACTGAATTTTGAGGCGAAATATACCAGCGGCGGTGAAAATGAGATTGGTGTGCTGGGTGAGAATTTTAACCGGATGTCGGAAAAGCTTGAGAAGGCAGTTTCTGATTTGAAGAGCGCAAACAACCAGCTTGTGCGAGACATTGAACAGAAGGAAAAGCTGGAACAGATGCGAACAGAATTTCTTGGGAATGTATCTCATGAGTTGAAAACACCGATTGCTTTGATCCAAGGCTATGCGGAAGGACTAAAGGAGGGAATAGATGACGATCCTGAGAGCCGGGAATTTTATTGTGATGTGATCATAGATGAGGTTTCCAAGATGAATCATATGGTAAAGAATCTTCTGACGCTGAATCAGCTGGAATTTGGAAGTGAAGAAATTCAGTTTGAGAGATTTGATCTAACGGAGTTGGTGCAGGGAGTGCTTCAGAGCATGGAGCTTTTTGCGGAACAAAAGCAGGCAAGAGTACAGTTTTTGCAGAATGAATCGGTGTATGCGTGGGCAGATGAGTACAAGGTGGAACAGGTAGTCCGCAACTATGTAAGCAATGCGTTCAATCATGTGTCCGGCGACCGTGTGGTGGAGGTGAAGATTGAGACCCGTGGAGATGTCGCGAGAACTACCGTATTTAATACTGGAACTCCAATTCCGGATGAGGATCTTGCGCATATCTGGGAAAAATTCTATAAGGTGGACAAGGCTCATACCAGAGAGTATGGCGGCAATGGAATCGGACTTTCGATTGTGAAGGCAGTTATGGATTCATTTCATCAGAAGTACGGTGTGGAGAATTACGATAATGGGGTTGCCTTCTGGTTTGAGTTAGGTATAAAATAAAGCTATTACTTTAGAAAGGAATCCGAAGCGATGGTTGCAATAATTGACTATGATGCAGGCAATATTAAGAGTGTGGAGAAAGCATTGCTGCTGTTAGGGCAGGAAGTGGAGATTACCAGAGATCGAGATAAAATTCTTAGGGCTGACAAGGTGATTTTACCGGGAGTAGGGGCGTTTGGAGATGCCATGGACAAACTTCATCAGTATGGCCTGACAGAAGTGATTCATGAAGTGGTACGGAAGAAGACCCCTTTCCTTGGAATCTGCCTGGGACTGCAGCTTCTGTTTGAACGGAGCGATGAGGCGCCGGGAGTGGAAGGCCTGGGAGTTTTAAAAGGGGAGATTCTTAAGATTCCAGAGAGGGAAGGATTGAAGATTCCTCATATGGGATGGAATTCGCTGGATTTTCCAAGAAAGGGAAGATTGTTTCAGGGATTGAATCAGAATCCATATGTATATTTTGTGCATTCTTATTATCTGAAAGCAGAAGAGGAAGACATCGTGACGGCGACTGCAGAGTACGGCGTATTGATACATGCTTCGGTGGAGAAGGACAATGTATTTGCATGCCAATTCCATCCGGAGAAGAGCAGTGATGTGGGAATTCAGATTTTGAGAAACTTTGTTGCACTGTAATGTGGATAAAACACAGATCAAAGGATAAAGGAGATTAATTATGCATACAAAAAGAATAATTCCCTGTCTGGATGTCCACGGAGGGCGTGTGGTAAAGGGGGTCAATTTCGTGGATCTGAAAGATGCGGGTGACCCGGTGGAAATTGGAAAGGCATATGATAAAGCCGGCGCAGATGAACTGGTATTTCTGGATATCACAGCCTCCTCTGATGCCAGAGAGACTGTGGTGGATATGGTGCGTAAGGTGGCGGAGACCGTATTTATCCCATTTACAGTAGGAGGCGGAATCCGTACGGTAGAGGATTTTCGGGCACTGCTCAGAGAAGGCGCCGATAAGATATCCATCAACTCTTCGGCAATCAATACACCAAGGCTGATTTCGGATGCCGCAGAGAAATTCGGAAGCCAGTGCGTGGTAGTAGCGATCGATGCCAAGAGAAGATCAGATGGAAGCGGTTGGAATATTTATAAAAATGGCGGACGTATTGATGTGGGAATCGACGCGGTAGAGTGGGCGAGAAAGGCAGAAAGCCTGGGAGCCGGAGAAATCCTTCTTACCAGTATGGATTGTGATGGAACAAAGGCGGGCTATGATCTGGAGCTTACCAGGGCAATTGCGGAGAATGTGTCTGTTCCGGTCATTGCTTCCGGCGGGGCTGGGAAGCTGGAGCATTTTAAGGATGCACTGACAGTGGGAAAGGCGGATGCGGCACTTGCGGCTTCGCTGTTCCATTATAAAGAGCTGGAGATTCGGGAAGTTAAGAAATATTTGCGAGAGGAGGGCGTATCCGTACGCCTGTAAGGAGATAAGAGATGGCAGCAATTAACAATGATTGGCTGGAGGCTCTGAAGGGAGAGTTTCGGAAGCCTTATTATAGGCAACTGTTTGAAAAAGTGAATGAGGAGTATCGCAGATACCAGATCTTTCCGCCGGCAGATGATATTTTTAATGCATTTCATCTGACTCCTTTATCCAAGGTTAAAGTGGTGATTCTGGGACAGGATCCCTATCATAATGTAGGGCAGGCTCATGGACTTTGTTTTTCCGTGAAGAAGGGAGTGGAGGTTCCGCCTTCGCTGGTAAATATTTATCAGGAGCTTCACGATGACCTGGGATGTGAGATTCCAAGTCATGGATGTCTGACAAAATGGGCTGAGCAGGGAGTATTGATGCTGAATACGGTATTGACGGTACGGGCGCATCAGGCTAATTCCCATAGAGGAATCGGCTGGGAAGAATTTACGGATGCTGCGATCACGGCGTTAAATAGTCAGGACAGGCCAATCGTATACATACTGTGGGGAGCGCCGGCGCAGAGAAAGGCAGCGATGCTTCATAATCCGAAGCATTTGATTCTGAAGGCTCCTCATCCAAGCCCTCTGTCTGCGTACCGGGGATTTTTTGGGAGCAGACCATTTAGTCAGACTAATGAATTTTTGGAGGCACATGGAATAGAACCTATCGATTGGCAGATAGAGGAGTGATACCATGAAGAATATGTATGACCTGTTGATTGTTGGAGCCGGACCCGGCGGATATGTCGCGGCAAAAAAGGCGGCAGGGCTGGGAATGTCTGTAGTGATCATTGACAGAGGTCCTGTTGGAGGAACCTGTATTAACCGTGGATGTATCCCGACAAAGGCAATGCTGCATGCGGCTACTTTATACCGTGATATTAAGGAATGTGAATTGTTTGGTCTTCATGTGGATCATGTGGGATATGACCTGCAGAAAATCATTGAGTACAAAGATGCATCTACAGCAGAGATGCGAAGAAATTTGGAGAAGGAATTTGCGGAGCTGGGAATCGTATTTGTGCAGGGAACTGCCAGAGTTCAGGCCGGAAAACGAGTGCGTGTAGAAAAGGCAGACGGAAGCTCGGAGTTTTATTTTGGACGGAATATCCTGATTGCTACCGGAGCCAAGGCAAATCGTGCGGACATTCCGGGGGCAGAACTTCCCGGTGTTATGACCAGCGAGGAACTGCTGACCTCCGATGAGAGCAAATACAGAAGCCTTTTGATTCTTGGGGGCGGCGTAATTGGATTGGAAATCGCGACTATATTCCGAAATCTGGGTGCCGAAGTAACGATTATTGAGATTTCTGACCGTCTGCTGCCTAATATGGACAGAGAGTTTTCAGATCCGCTGGAAGAGATTCTGACGGAGAGGGGTATCCGTATTTACAAGGAGAGCATCCTGGAACAGATAACCAGGGCAGAAACAGGTCTTTCCTGCAAATTTGTATGTGAAGGTGAAAGCCGTGAAGTACAGGTGGAAGGCGTACTTATGTCGGTGGGACGAAGAGCTAATACGGAGGGGTTGTTTGATGCCAATGTGCCGATTAAGCTTGAGAGAGGAAGAATTGTAGTAGACGAATTCTTCCGGACCAGTGTGCCGGGAATCTATGCGGTTGGTGATGTAATCGGAGGAATCCAGCTGGCGCATGTGGCATCGGCAGAGGCGACCTATGTGGTTGAAAAAATGAATGATCTGAAGCCATCGGTGATTGTGTCCATGGTGCCCAGCTGTCTGTTCACACCGATTTCAATTGTGCCCAGCTGCCTGTATACCGACCCGGAGATCGCATCCGTGGGTCTGACGGAAGAGCGGGCCCGCGCAAAAGGTGTGCCGATTCGATGCGGAAGATATGCGATGGAGGGAAATGGGCAGACAATTATTTCCAAGGAGGCCGCAGGATTCATTAAGATTATTTTTGCAAAGGACAGCGATGTGCTTCTGGGAGCTCAGCTTATGTGTCCGCGGGCAACGGATATGATTGGAGAACTGGCGACGGCGCTTGCCAATGGCCTTACCTCTAAGCAGCTTATGTATGCTATGAGAGCCCATCCTACATTTAATGAAGCGATATCCTGTGCGGTGGAAAACAGCAGAATATGAAAACTGTGATTACGTTTGACTGAGTAATTATGGAATACAGATAAGTGTATTACTGAAAAGTAGTGCACTTATTTTTATATATTCCAGAAAATCTATTGACATGCAGAGCTATATGTGGTTAAATTTAAACATGAACATATGAACAATCATTCATATGAAATGTTTGCGGAGGTATATATTATGTCTGAGGAAGAAAGAAATAGAGAAGCATGCAGCTGTGGTCATGACAATCATGATCACGGGCATCACCATCATCATCACGAGGAAGAGTGCGGCTGCGGTCATGACGATCACGATC
>JAUNGJ010000115.1 GCA_030524585.1 Eubacteriales bacterium
TTCAAAATCCAGATCCCCGCAGATATTATCCACCACAATGAAATCCTGTCGGATGCCTGCTCCCAGATGTGCGATCGGCTTGTGAAGCCCCATAGAATGGAAACGTCTTTTTTCTGAATTTGGGATCAATCCTTTCATGTTTTTTAACGCACAGGTGATCTTCGTCTGGCAATGTCCTTTCAGCACAGGCACGTTAATGAGAAAGTCTATATCTTCTACACAGGCACAGAGATTCAGCTTCATTCCCCCGCAGTCTCTGGAAATGGATTTTTCCTTCTGCGTATCAATAAAAGGAACTCCGTATTTCTCCGAAAGCTCTCTGTATCCGCAGACTTCATATGCCTCTGATGTCCTGTCCCCTACCCAGGAACCTTCCATCATCGTCACATTTGTAAAACCATTCTCCTGAAGATATTCCAGAATCCCGGCTACCACCTCCGGATGCGTGGTTCCCCCATAGGAAGCCACCGTAGGTGAAACCAGATTCGGCTTAATACCGATCCTGCTCTTCCGGTCCCCTATGATTTCTGCCAGGCTGCATTCTTTAAGAAGCTCCCTTGTCATTTCCTGATACTCTGTTCCGCTCTTTATATAAATCTGATTTTTCTCCATAAATACCTCCCGGACAATCATCTCTCTCCCGGCGCCAAAAGCCATCTTCCTGCTGCCAAAAGACCTTTTATTCTATAATAGAATACCTTATGAAGCCCGGTCTGTCTACGTAATCTTCCGGATTTTTAAATCTTTGTCTTTCCAATATCTGTCTTTTATCTAAAAAGGACCGGCCGATTTCCGGCCAGCCCTTTTAAAAAGAGATACTATGCGATTTCTTTATGCGCGGTCTGCTTCTATTTTTTCATTTGCCTGCTCTACCTTTAATCGTGAAAGAACCAGGGTGATGATCAGATTTACGATCATCGGAATCCACAAATACATGAAGTACAGCATATTGATACAGGAGGGCGACTGCTCCACAGCGTTTGCCACATAACCGCTGGCTGCAAGAAGCCAGCCGGCCATGGCCGTACCAATGCCGCCGCCGATCTTAACACCAAGGGAGGTGCAGGAGAACATCGTACCGTCAATCCTCTTCTTCTTCGTAAGATATGTATACTCGGAACAGGAGGCGATCAATGCATTCAAATCTCCCTGAAGCGGGCTCATACCAATGGATGCGACTCCTGTAAACAGCAGCATCAGAGGTAGATTGCCCATATATCCGGCAACGATCACAAGTCCCCTGGCCACAGTTGCCATTGCATAGCCTGCAAGATTGAGCTTGTACATTCCATGGAATTTTTTCACAAGCATCGGTGTAAAGATCAGTCCGCAGATCAGAGGAATATTAATTGCCATGGAGAATACGCCCAGCAGGGAAGCATTTCCCAGAATATAGGTCATAAAATAAATACCCATATTCAGTGTTGCGGTAAAAATCTGCATCAAAATATAAATGCTGCAGATCATGAGATAATATTTATTTGCTGCAAGCAGCTTTACAGCATCCTTTAAACTGTATTTCTCCTTTTCC
>JAUNGJ010000066.1 GCA_030524585.1 Eubacteriales bacterium
AAAAATCCCGGCGGTTCCGGATTCAGACGCAGAATACACTGTGCTGTTACGCTCTTTCCGCATCCGGATTCTCCTACGATTCCAAGGATTTCTCCCTTGCGAACCTCAAAGCTTACATCACGAACTGCCTTTACTTCTCCGCCATAGGTATGGAAGGAATATACTACATTTTTTAATTCAAGAATATTTTCTTTTTCTGCCATAATCTACTCCTCCTATTCCGTTCCACGAAGCTTCGGGTCAACTGCATCACGCAAACCATCACCCAGAAGGTTCAAAGCAAGCATCGTTGTACAGATAAAGATTGCAGGGATAATAATCTCATGCGGATGAATACGCAGATACTGGATTCCCTCTTTCGCAAGAACTCCCCAGCTGCAGTTCGGCGGTGCAATACCAAGTCCGATATAGCTTAAGAATGCCTCCTGAAAGATTGCATTCGGAATCGCCATACAAAGGTTCGTTACCAGCATACCCATGATATTCGGAATAATATGGCGCAGAATGATAACAAAGTCAGGAATTCCCAACACCTTAGCTGCCATAACAAAATCCTGTTCCTTCAGCCGGTATACTTCTCCACGCACGAAACGGCAGGTACCAATCCATCCAACTACACAGAGTGCGATGATCAAAGGCGTAACGCCTTTTCCCAGAACCAGCATAACCAGAATCGTGATGATCAGGCTTGGAATACCATATAAAATATCTACAATACGCATAACGATCATATCCAGTTTGCCGCCATAGTATCCGCATAATCCTCCGATTACCGCGCCCACACACATGTTGATGACCGCTGAGAACAGACCGATAGACAGCGATACCCGGGCACCCATCCAAATACGAACCCACTGGTCACGTCCTGTCGCATCGCATCCCAGCCAGTGTTCTTTCGACGGCAGTGCATGAATTGCTTTTGTATCCATTGCAGAGTAGCTGTACTTACTAAGCATCGGCGCAAAGATTGCCAGCAGTACGAACAGCCCGATAATACAAAGACCGACAAATGCTGCACGGTTCTTCCGCAGCCTGCGCCACGCATCCTGCCAGAAAGAGAGTGACGGTCTGCTGATGCTTTCCATCTTCTCCATGTTCTTGCCTTTAATTACAAACATATCCTTATTCAGTTCTGCCACGTCTCTCACCTACCTTTTTCCGATACGTACACGCGGATCAGCCACACCGTACAGAATATCTACAATCAAGTTACACAGTACCAGGAAGAATCCGTAGAATACGGTCATTCCCAGAATCATAGCGTAATCATTATTATTTACACTTTCAACATAATATTTTCCCATGCCAGGAATTGCAAATATCGCTTCAATAACGAAGGTACCGGTAAGCACGGACGCAACGGTAGGTCCCATCATAGTCATTACCGGCATAATTGCATTACGAATCTGGTGTTTACCCGTAATTCGAAGCTCTGACAATCCTTTGGAACGGGCTGTCTTTATATAATCCTGCGACGTAACCTCCAGCATGCTGGCACGCATGATACGCGAGACGGATGCAAGCGTATAGAACGCCAGTGCACAGGCCGGCAGAATGGTATATTCAAATCCAAGATACTTTGCAACCGGAAGCAGACCCCACTTAATTCCAAAGAAATACTGAAGGAGCGCTCCCATGATAAAATCAGGAATACTGGTACCAATAATCGCAATCAGTACACAGAAGAAATCCAGTTTCTTTCCACGGTTTCTCGCAGCAATAATACCAAGCACAAGTCCCAGGGAAACAGCAAGAACCAGTGCACGGATACCCAGGTCGGCAGAAAATGGGAATGTCTGCCCGATAATATAGTTTACAGTCTTATTCGTATACTTCATGGAATATCCAAAATTTCCATGTAAAAGATTACCCATATAGGTAAAATATTGTTGTATCAACGGCTTGTCAAAGCCATAGTAAGCATTCATATTTGCTGCAACTTCCTTCGTCAGCTTTGCACTGGTAAAGGGATCACCCGGCATCAGACGCACCAGGAAAAATACGATCGTTACCAGAGCAAACAGGGTAAGGATAGCTGCCACTACACGTTTTGTAACATACTTCAGCATCTTTCATCCTCCTAACAGATATGAAAAGGGGATTCAGCAAAGGAAGAATTGCTCCTTCTTCCCTGAATCACCTCTTCATCACAGTTTTCCGCGGAGTGCCGGTCAAGCCGGCACTCTGCAGAAAAAATCCTTAAACTTATAATATCATCATTACAATCTGATATTACTCTGTGATATCTGCATATACCCAATCGATGTTCAGACTGCAGTAGTAGAAGTTAACGCCTGTTACATCATCATCGATCAGATAGAAGATGTTTCTTGCCTGAAGCGGGATGAATGCGCCGTCATCAAGAAGAATCTGCTCTACCTGATTCAGCATATCCATACGTGCATCTGTATCAGTCTCTGTCTGGGAAGCCTTCAGAAGCTCATCAACCTCTGGGTTCACATACTGGCTGTAATTGTAAGAGCTGTCGCCCTTGAACAGTTCAAGATAGCTGTACGGATCATCGTAGTCAGCGCCCCATCCGCCATAACCGATTTCAAAATCGTGCTCTGGGAATACAGTTCCGTAAATCTCAGCATATGTTACCTGACGGATGTTAACCTTGATTCCAAGAGCGCTCTGCAGCAGTTCCTGAATAACCTCTGCGATCTTCTTGCTGGACTCAGCGTCAGTTGTTGTAAGTTCCACTTCGATATCGGATGCATTTGCAATACCCAGCTCGCTCATTGCAGCATTCAGGTATTCCATTGCCTTATCCTGATCGCCGTCAAGCGGATAAGATTCTACATCATATACTTCGCCATATGTACTTCCCTTTGCCTGAAGTCCCGGGAATACCAGCTTGTTCATTGGCTCATAGATTCCAGTGTTAGCCAGTTCGTTATAGGAGTTACGATCCAGTGCATAGTTCAGCGCCAGACGGAAGTTCTTGTTCTGAAGAACTACATTGTCGCTCTGTGAGTTGATATAGCAGAAGTCAACGTTACCATTCATGAATTTCTCTGCTGTATCTTCATAATCCGGTACATATGCGGTTGGAACCTGTACGTAATCCAGGTCGCCTGCTTCATACATAGAAAGCTGTGTATCCGGCTTCTCAACATAGCTCAGCTCACATCTGTCAAGCTTGATGGAATCTGCATCCCAGTAATTCTCGTTCTTCTCAAAGTACCACTCATTGTTCTCAGATTTTGTCATCTTGAATGGTCCTGAGTATACGTTCTTGTCTGCTGTTGCGGCAAAGTCTGTGCCGTACTCTTCTACGATATCCTGACGAAGAGGTGCATACTGTCCTGAAGAACCGATCAGGCTCAGGAAATATGGTGTCGGGTTCTCAAGAGTAACCTCAAGTGTAGTGTCATCCACTGCCTTAACTCCCAGTTCGTCTACATCCATTGTACCTGTCTCAATTGCATATCCATTCTTAAGATAATCGCCGATGAATGCATACGGGCTTGCTGTCTCAGGATTAACCAATCTCTTCCAGCTATACTCATAATCTGCTGCTGTAATTGGCTCGCCATCACTCCATTTTGCATCCTCGCGCAGATGGAATGTATAGGTAAGTCCGTCTTCGGAAATCTCCCATTCCTCTGCAACACCAGGATTAACCTCACCTGCTGTTGTACGGGTAAGTCCCTCTGTAACAGCGTGCTGGATCTCGTTATCTCCGATGCTCTGTCCCTTGGTCGGGTCCAGTGTTGTAGGCTCAGTATTTACTGCATAGCGGAATACCTTCTCGCCTGAGCCGTCGCCTGAGTCTCCAGAGCCACCTGCACTCGGTGTACTACAGCCAGTAGCCAGAGCAGCTACCATAGCCATACTTAATACTGCGGCTAATACTCTCTTTTTCATAAAAAATCCTCCTTCTTTAAAGTTCTATTAGCTCATGTGTAGCACTTATCAGGTTTTCATACCCGTCTGCCGTGATAATTCCCTGATCTTCAATCCGGACGCCACCCCAGCCTGGGATATAAATTCCTGGTTCTACCGTCATCACGCTGTTCTCCTTCAGCACACCCGTGCCTGTCTTCCCAATGAACGGAAGTTCATGAACGAACAGCCCCACTCCATGACCGATCCCCGTATAGTGATAGGGGAAATACTCGGTTCCTTCTATTGCCTTCAGAGACGCCTCATAACAATCAATTCCGGTAACACCCGGTCTGATCATCGCTTCTGTCTCTTCCGTCATGCGTCTGCAGAGATTGTAAACCTCTCTCTGCTTATCAGTGGCCTTTCCAACCACTACGGTTCTTGTCATATCCGACAGATAACCGTCATACTGACAGCCGTAATCCATCAATACATAGTCGCCATATTCTATCGCCTTCTTGCCTGGTATCCCATGAAGAAGCGATGTCTTCGCTCCCGAAATCAGGATACCTCCATAAGGCTTGGTATCTGCTCCCTCCATCACCATATAATGGGACAGTTTGGAAGCAAGCTCTTTCTCTGTCACTCCAACTCTGATATCCTTCAGAATCTTCTCGAAAGCCCGCGATGCAATATCGCAGGAAATCCGAAGCTTTTGGATCTCTTCCGGCGTCTTAACCTCCCGAAAGCTCTCCACCACATCACTCGTAGGCACCATCTCTGCCGCAAGCAGCTCCTGCATAGTCTTCCATGTGCAGAAGGTCAGGTAATCTTCCTCGAATCCAATGGTTTTTACTCCGTCTTCTTTTACCAGATCTACCATCGCGCTTCCTACGCTATACCCCTTAGACGCTCTCCAGTTAACGATCGTATATTCCGGGCACTCCATCCCGGCCTGCTCCGTATAACGGGGATCTGTAATAAAATACTGGTTTCTCTTATCTATGAAAAGATAAGAATCATCTCCTGTGTATCCGCTGATACATCTCACATTGGCCGGCTTGGCAATATAGAAACCATCCAGGCCTTCTTTCTCCATGTAAGCTCTTAATTCTTCTAATCTGTTCATAATAATTTCTTATGTCTGCCTTTCACTAGTCTTTTCTGATATTTATTTTAGGCCTCACATATCACATATACATGATATGATAAGTCTCCAACTTCGTAAAGAGGAATCCATTTCCAGCCATCACACCGAAAATGCACCTCATCCTTCTCTTCGTCTTCCTCCCATCTCATCTTCTCAGCCACATTTGTCTCATCAAACGTCACCCGGATAAAATCCCGCCGTTCTGACAGTGCAGCCAATATATAGGGTCCGTACCGGACAGCTGCTTTCTCCGGCTCATCCGGCGTTCTTAAAATCCGAAATCCCGGTTTCCACTGCACTTCAATCCATCTTCCCTCTGTGAAATCTCCCGATATAGCAATATATCCCTTTTCATCCGGCACAGATACCAGGATACGCTCTCCCTCCCGAAGTTCCACAGCCTCTGCCCAGCCTGGGCTTCGAAGATAAAGCATTCTTTCTCCCTCGCCCTGCATCCATATACGATAGCTCTGATTCCGTCTGGATATCCGTTCCACCCGAATATTCACGCCCTGTTCCTCAAAGGAAAGCTTAGACGGTATATATAAATTAATATAGACGTCCCTTCCACTGTAATAATAAATTCCTTCCCGATACCGGAAGTGACTCTCCATTCCGGTCCCATGACAGCAGCTGTTCTCTCTTAAGAACTCCCGTCTCATTCCAGGGCCAAGCGGGAAGAAATACGTGCTTTCTCCGCTGTCATCCTCTGCCAGAGTTGCCAGAATATGATTCAGCACCGTCCGTTCATAGTAATCCATATACCTTGCATTAGGATTAAGCTGATACAGCTCCTTCGTAAGTTTCAGCATATTATAGGATGCGCAGGTCTCCTGCGTATTGACTGTAAGAAGTCCTCCGATTTCCCGGAAGCCCTGAAACATCTCTGTCTCTCCCACACCTCCGGGAGCGTAACTCCGGTTCTCTGTCACCGTAGTCCAGAATACCTCTGCTATTTCCAGATACCGATGCTTTCCCGTAGCCTTATACAGCTCCAAAGCTCCCAAAATCTGGGGAATATGCTGGTTTGCATGTACACCGCTCAAACGATCCACATGCTCAGCCAGTGGTTCAAACAGCTTATCATTGTCAAACAATCTGGCGCACTTTATAAATTCTTCTCTTCCAGTCAATCCGGCAAGCTGCGCCATTACTGCATTCATACCGCCAAACTCCCCGGCAATATACATACTCCACATTTTCTTAAGCTGTTCCCGGGAAAGCCTGCCAAGTCTCCGCCAGGTCCACATGCCAATCTTCTCGGCGATCACAAGCGCTTCTTCTGATCCTATGTACTGATGGCAATCCAATAGCCCTGCTATGATCTTATGCAGTGTATAATATGGCGCCCATATTCTTGGGTAAGGGGTGTATATCTCCAGAAGATCAAACTGTTCCTCCGAATACCCGCTAAGAAATCCTTCTTCAAATCCCTCCATGCCGGAAAACGCCCTCTGACATTCTCCCAGCTCACGCACCATATAAATTGCTTTATTCTTCATCCGCACATCATCCGTAGCATGATAACAAAGTGCAAGGGCGGACAGATAGTGTCCCGTTGTATGCCCTCTCAGTTTACACTCCTCTGCATCCCATCCATCCGGGCTGTCCACACCTCTGGTGTCAAGCCCCGATGCCCTGCGGAAATGATACAGCATCCGGTCATCCTCCACACTGAGAAGATACCGGTGCATACGCTCCTGGGCATCATAAAATTCATTTCCTGGAAGAATGCGAACCTTCGCGTCTGTGCATTCGCTTACCCGCCTGGCATCATTCCCAAAAGCCTCTTCCGGAAGTTCTACCGAATGGGCTTCAATCTCTTTATACGGATTCTCCTGCTCCAGAATCGTCACCGTATACTCTTTGGTCAGACAGACATCTCCACTGGAGAACCTCCCGGTCAGAACCACCTCCCGGTTGCCCATGCCATAGAGCGGTCTGGACACCCTGCCTGTACTGGTAAGAAATCTCTCTTCACCAGATACCCAGCAGATATCAGAACCATATGCTCCCTTTGCCGGAAGCTGCAGATCAAACTCAACCGTCTTCAGATTTCCGAGATACAGAGCCTCCATATCCCGTTTTACAATCTGTCTATTATTCTCTATCTTCACTGACATAGATTTGCCAATCCACTTTACTTAATTACTAATTAGCGCTTTAAATAAATAAAACACGTTAATAATATAACATATTTTAGACTAAAGTTCAATTCGATAATATAAATAACTAAAATTTAAGAATTATGCACAAATAGCCTAAAAAAGCGCAAAGGCATCCGGTTTATACCAGACGCCTTTGTCTTTTCTATCATAGCTCTTTATCCGCTTTTAGTCAAATGACTGTTCTGTACGATTAATAATTTCATCCTGAAGCGGCTTATCCAGGTTGCGGAAGAAATCGCTGTATCCAGCCACACGAACGATCAGGTCTTTATAATCATCCGGATGATTCTGAGCATCAATCAGCGTCTGTCTGTCAATTACATTGAACTGAATATGATGTCCATCCATAGAGAAGTAGGAACGAATCAGGCTGGCCATATGGTCAAGACCTTCCTCGCCTGCAACCACATTCGGTGTGAATTTCTGATTCAGAAGGGTTCCGGCCGTTGCAAGATGGTCCATCTTTGCGCAGGATTTAATAACTGCTGTCGGACCGTTTGTATCCGCAGATTTCTCCGGAGAGATGCCCTCAGATACCGGCTTATGAGCCTTTCTTCCGTTCGGAGTTGCCAGAATCACATCACCAAAGTATACATGACAGGTGGTAGGAAGCATATCTACACCATACTTTCCTCCCTTCATATTCGGACGTCCGGTAATTGTGCTTCTGTAAAGTTCAAATACATCCTGCATGATATCATCTGCATAGTCATCATCGTTGCCGTATTTCGGAGTCTTATCATGAACCATATGATAGATTGCATCATAGCCTTCATAGTCATGCTCCATAGCCTCAATCAGCTCTTCCATCGTAAAATTCTTTTTGTCAAACACATTATACTTCACAGACGCAAGGCAGTCTGTAACGGTTCCGATACCAACACCCTGAATGTAGTTTGTGTTGTATCTTGCGCCACCGGCATTGTAATCCTTTGCATTCGAAATACAGTCATTAGTCACAACAGAGAGGCATGGTGCCGGCATCTCCTGTGCATACAGCTTCTCGATCACATTGTTGCCGCGGATCTTAATATTAACAATATGCTCGAGCTGTTTCTTAAATGCTTCCCAGAGTTCGTCATAGGTCTTGAAGTCTTTTGCGTATCCGAGCTCCAATCCAATCTGCTTTCCGGTGTAATGATCAAATCCATTGAACAGTGTCAGCTGGAATACCTTCGGAATGTTCAGATAGCCTGTGAGGATATAAGCCTCGCTTCCCCATGCTCCTGTCTCTACACATCCTGACGAACCGCCGCGTCTTGCATCCTCAAGTTTCTTACCTGCATTGACAAGCTCCATGATCTGAGCCTCTGTATTGTAGAATGCAGGCTGCCCCCATCCTTTTCTGGAAATCTCGCAGGCTCTCTTTAGGAATTTGGCCGGCGTCTTCTTACTGATGGTTACATTAGAGTTCGGCTGAACCAGCTTCATCTCATCCATACAATCCAGAATCAGGTAGCTGACATTATTAACGCCATTACGTCCGTCCGGTGTAACTCCACCCGTATTAATATTTGCAAAGTCTGTATAGGTAGCACTTTCTTTTAATGTGATGCCAACCTTAACCGGCGCCGGCTGATTATAGAACTTCACCCACAGACACTCAAGAAGCTCCAAAGCCTTCTCATCATCAAGGATACCCGCTTCCACATCTTTCTCATAATATGGATTCAGGTGCTGGTCAAGTCTTCCAGGGCTGAATGCATCCCATGGATTCAGCTCTGTCGTAACAGCCAAATGTGTGAACCAGTATAACTGAATTGCCTGCCAGTATGTCTGCGGCTTGTGAGCCGGAACAACCTCAAGGTTCGCAGCAATCTGAAGAAGCTCAGCCTTTCTAACTTCATTTTCTTCTTTCTCTGCCATTTCAAGAGCAAGCTTATGATAACGCTCTCCAAGAATACATACCGCGTCACAGGAAATATCCATAGCCTTCAGCTCTTCACATTTATTCAGCGCGTCCGGATCATTCACGTAGTCCAGCGCATCCATTGTCTTCTGAATCTTTTCTTTGTAATCCAGATATCCTGTTGTAAATACCTGCTCACCACCACATGTATGTCCAGGACCTCTCTGCTCCATAAATTCGGTAAACATACCTGCTTTATAACACTCATGCCATTCCGGAGTCATTCTTGCAAGGATCTTCTCTCTCATGCTTCTTCCTGTCCAGTACGGAATGATTTCTTCAGCCTGAAGTCTGCGGTCCTCTTCCGTTGTCTTAAAGGATACCAGCTCACGCTCACTCATAACAACCATATCTTCTACACTGTGACAGCAAAGTTCTGGAAATGTTGGAGATGCCTGCGGGTCTCTGCCTTTCTCTCCGACAATCAGCTCACCATCTCCCAGATACAGCGTCTTCTTAGAAAAATATTCCTTGAGAACCATCGCTCTCATAACCGGAATTGAGTATTTGCCATCATTCTCTTTGTAGAAATCCGTCTCGATCTTCGCTCTCTCAAGATCAATATGTACTGGTGTATTCACACTGATCTCTCTGAGCTTTTGAATTCTTTCATTCATACCACGTAATTTTGCCATGTCATTTACCCTCCTATTTTTGTGTTTTGAAAACCTGCATTTATGAAGAGCTGGACAAACGCCTCCATCTCTTCCTTCTCCGGTGCATGTAAATTTGTTCCTTTATATTCCATGTCCAGCTTCTGGTATTTGCCGCTCCCCGTATCGTGATAAGGCAGCAAATTAACCTGCGCCGGATGAATATCATGTTCCTTCAGAAACGCTATGGTTTCCTTCATATTATCCTCATTCCCATTCACTTCCCTGACGGTAGGAATTCGAATATAAATTCTTGCCCCATCTCCTGCAAGACGAATCAGATTGTCAAGAATCAGCTTATTATCTACTCCCATATATTTCCTGTGAAGCTTTGGATCCATCACCTTCACATCATAGAGAAACGTATCTACATACGGCAGAATGGCCTCAAATCTCTCATAGGGAACATATCCACAGGTGTCAATTGTAAGAGTCACATCCTGATGCTTAAGCTCCTTTGCGATTGCAGCAATATACTCCGGGTCCATTGCCATAACTTCTCCACCGGACAGCGTCACTCCTCCGCCGGATTCCTCATAGAACATCTGGTCCTTCATAAGCTCCTTCACAAGATCTTTTACGGTATATTCCCGGCCGATGATCTCACGGATTCCAGCCGGACAGAAATTCTCACACTTCCCACACAGTATACAGGCTTCTTTATCCAGTACCGGTTTCCCATCCACCATAGTAATCGCGTGATTGGGGCAGACTTTTGCACAGGTTCCACACCCCGTACATTTTTCCCGGTCAAACTGCATCTCTCTTTCGTATCTCTGCGTCTCCGGATTATGGCACCACTCGCATCGCAAAGGGCATCCCTTAAAAAACACGGTCGTACGGATTCCATCACCATCATGAATAGAAAATTTCTGTATATTTGTAATATTCTTCATCGCAGTTTCCTCTTGTGACAATCCCTATTATGAACTACAGTATAAACTATAGTCTAATCCTTGATTTAAATGTACATTAATGTTATTATTTTGTCAATAGTTTCGCGGCATAATTGACAATTTCATGCATTTATGCTACCTTTAGACCGAAACACTGAAGCTGATTCAACCTGGTGGGAGGACTTATGTATGAGACAGAAGAAGGACGCAAAAAGCAGAATCGTAACTGCCGCATGGCAGCTATTTTATGACAAAGGATATAATGGTACCACCGTAGATGACATCATCGAGCTGTCAGGCACCTCAAAGGGGTCTTTCTACTATTATTTTAATTCTAAAGATGAACTGTTAAATACGCTGTCCGTTATTCTGGATGAATTTTATGAAGAAATGGACGCAGAGATGAATCCCCATACCAACAGCTTTGTAAAGCTTCTGCACATAAATTATGAAGCCCATAAGATGATGGAAGAAAAAATCAGCATTGATCTTCTTGCCTCCCTTTACTCTACACAGCTGGTTGCTCAGGGACAGCGGCATCTCCTGGATCAGAACCGCAAATACTACCAACTGGTCAGCCGTATCATTGAGGAAGGACAGAAGCGGGGACAGATTCGGGATGACGTCTCCGTTGCCAAGATCACCAAATATTATTCCATGTGCGAACGTGCGCTGGTCTCCGATTGGTGTCTGAATCGGGGCGAATATTCGCTGGCCGAGTACAGCAAAGAGTGTATGCCTATGATGCTGGAGCATTTTAAAGCATAAGGCGCAGACTCATGTACTTTAGATCCTGCTTTTATTTTCACATAAAAAGGGAACCTCTGCCCGTCAGATTTTGGCTGAGCAGCGTTCCCTTTTCTTTTGTTATTTTTTATCTCTGTCATGCGGATTTTTCCACATCCACAGCACGGCAAGTATTCCGCTTATATACAGAATATTGACCAGAATCGTAGGGGCATCCTTCAGTAAATAGACGACCGCAACGATAGCCGCAAGTGATACCGTCAGCTGAAATGCTGTCATAAACCGTTTGCTGCGTTTTTCCTTTATCTGCTGAAGCTGCTCGTTTCTTTTTTGTTCCAGCCTGAGATATTCCATAAGGTCTTCCTCCCGGATTCTGGATAGTATCCACCTATCTCTGGAAAATTCTTCGTCCGCTTTTCCAAACCGGAATATCCTCCGGGGTTTTTCCTCTTCGAAATATTCTATATTCTCCTGCTCTCCATCTGCAAAAGTCCGCTCCACCGCCACGTTTTCTGCACGCTTTTCTTCTGTAATCTCTTCTGCAGTCTCTTTTTCCGTAATCTCTTCTGCA
>JAUNGJ010000067.1:0-6416 GCA_030524585.1 Eubacteriales bacterium
AAAAAGCTGCCGCAAAACTGCAGCAGCCTATCTTTTCCTCCTGGGAGCCACGTGGATCGCTCCGCCTTCTAACTCTTCCAGCGCTTCTCCAATTCCTTCATTGTAAGTAGGGTGTGCCCGCATCCCTTTTAAGAGCTGCCTTACGGTCAGCTTATTTGCCACCGCTGTCACAAGCTCTCCAACCATATCGGTTGCCCGCGCACACATCAGCTGTGCCCCAAGGATTTCTCCGGTCTCTTCCCTGGCAACAATTTTAATAAACCCGCGCTCTTCCTGTGTAATCAGCGACTTCCCGTTAGCACTCATAATAAATTTCCCGGTTTTTACCGCAAGTCCCTGTTCCTTCGCCGCATCCTCGCTTAAGCCCACACAGGCAATTTCCGGGTCTGTATAAACACAGCTTGGCACTACGGACAGATCGATCGACGGTTCTTTTCCAGCCAGCTGTTCTGCCACAAAAATCCCCTGTGCGCTGGCAGTATGGGCAAGCTGCATTCCCTTGATCAAATCTCCAATGGCATAGACGCCCTCCAGCGTGGTTTGGAATCTTTCATCCACAACTACACGGCCGCGCTCCATCTCCGGCTTAACTCCGTCTCCAAAGAGACCCTCCGTATTCGGACGGCGGCCTGCCGCACAAAGTACGTATTGGGCTGTGACGGTCATTTCCTTCTCTTTTTCCACATAAGTGCAAATACACAGATCTCCGTCCCGCGTCACTCCTCGAACAGCCGCAGACGTATGAATATCAACGCCCCGTTTCTTGAGAATCATTTTCAGACTCTGGGAAATTTCTTTATCCAGATTCGAAATCAGTCGCGGCATCGCTTCCAATATTGTAACTTTACAGCCCAGCGCCGCAAATACCGTCGCAAACTCTACACCGATAACTCCGCCGCCAATCATAACCAGACTTTCCGGCAGTTCCTTCAGTTGAAACAGCTCATCACTGGTCAGCACCCCGGGAAGTTCCATTCCCGGAACCGGCAGGATGAAGGGTCTGGAACCCGCTGCCAGAATAATCTTCTCTCCATGGATCACCATTTCAGACGCTTCGGATACCACCCGGACATTTCTGTCCGGAAGCAGAGTCCCCTTCCCGGAAATAAAGGTTATTCCATTGGACTTCATAAGCTGCTCCACTCCCTGAACCAGCTTCTTCGTTGTCCCTTCTTTATATTCCAGGATTTTCCCATAATCAAAACCCACTTCCGGCACAAAGATGCCAAACCGTCCGCTTTCCTGAATCTCCCGGTAGAGAGAGGACGCATGGATCATTGCTTTCGCCGGGATACATCCCCGGTTCAGACATGTTCCGCCAACATCTCTATGCTCAACGACCGCCGTTTTCATCCCAAGCTTCGCCGCCTTGATCGCAGCAACATATCCGCCCGGCCCGGCGCCGATCACAATCAGATCAAATTCCTGTCCCATCCTGAAACTCCTTATTCTTCTTCAAACACATACCTAAGTACCGGATGTCTGGCCGCGCCCACCTCATCAAGCCTTGTAACCGGCGTACTGACCGGCGCATTGTGCAGACTCTCCGCATCTGTTTCGGCTAATTTATAAAGCTCCCGAAATACCTGAACCGCTTCATCCAGCGTTTCTCTGGACTCCGTCTCCGTCGGCTCCACCATCAATGCTTCCTCCACGATCAGCGGGAAATACATTGTCGGCGGATGGATGTCATGATCCAGAAGTCCTTTCGCAATATCCATCGCTGAAATGCCGGTAGCTTTCTTCAAACCGGACAGGCTCATAACAAACTCATGCATACACACCTCATCATACGCCATCGTATACAGATCTTTAAGCTTATGCATCATGTAGTTCGCATTTAATACCGCATTCTGACTTGCCTCCGGAATCCCTTCCCTTCCAAGAGTCAAAATATATGTAAGCGCCTTTACCGCCACCAGGAAGTTTCCATAGAAGCTTTTCACTTCTCCGATGCTCTGCCCCGGCTTCGTAAATGCAAGGGTCTCCTCTCCCGTAACCAGAACGGAGGGCAGGAAATTGGCCAGCATCTCCTTGCAGCCCACAGGACCGCTTCCGGGTCCGCCGCCCCCATGGGGCGTGGAAAATGTTTTGTGCAGGTTCAGATGGATCACATCGAAGCCCATGTCCCCGGGCCGAACCGTTCCCATTACCGCGTTCAGATTCGCGCCGTCATAGTAGCAGAGTCCGCCGCAGTCATGAATAATATCGGTAATTTCCAGAATATTCTTGTCAAACAATCCTACCGTGTTTGGATTCGTCAGCATCAGACCGGCCACATCCTCTCCGGCTTCCTCTCTCAGTTTTTCCAGATCCACACATCCGTCCGGGCCGGAGGGAACGCTGACCACCGCGAAGCCCGCCATAGCCGCGCTGGCCGGGTTGGTTCCGTGTGCAGAGTCAGGAACGATGATCTTCCTTCTCTTTTTATCCCCTCTGCTCTCGTGATACTTCTTAATCAGAAGAAGCCCGGTAAATTCGCCGTGAGCGCCGGCTGCCGGCTGGAACGTCATATGATCCATGCCGGTAATCTCACACAGATATTCTTCCAGAAGCTTCAATACTTCCATGCACCCCTGCACCGTGTGTTCCGGCTGCAGCGGATGAATTTCCGTAAATCCCGGCAATGCCGCCATATCTTCATTTACCTTCGGGTTGTATTTCATCGTACAGGATCCCAGCGGGTAAAATCCATCGTTGACACCATGAGATTTTGATGCGATCTCTGTGTAATGCCTGCTCAGTTCCCCTTCGGAGAGCTCCGGCAGATGAAGCAGACGCTCTCTTTTGTCCCTTTCGCCGGGAAGCTTTACCTCCACATCACAGGCCGGAAGCATACTGCACCCTCTGCCCGGTCTGCTCTTTTCAAATATCAGCATACATTACACCTCCTTTAAGATACGGACAACCTGATCCATCTCTTCTTTTGTATTCATTTCCGTGCAGCACCAGAGAATCCTCCTGTCATCCAGAGGATATCCTCCAAGGATCCCCTGTTCTTCAAGAGCCTTTAGCACAGACTCCGCCGAGCGGTCATGCACCGTCACAAATTCATGGAAAAATTCTCCTTTATTTTCCACCGTAAATCCAATTTTTTCTAACTGCTCCGCCAGATAATGGGCTTTTGAGGTACACTGGATCGCCGCATTTCGAAGGCCTTCATTTCCCATGGCCGCCAGGTAAACGCCCACTGCCAGGGCACAGAGCGCCTGATTGGAGCAGATATTGCTGGACGCCTTCTCACGCCGGATATGCTGTTCCCGCGCCTGAAGGGTCAGTACATAGCCTGTCTTTCCGTTATGATCCGTGGTCTGTCCCACAATTCTTCCCGGAAGTTTTCTCGTCATACTTCCGACACAGGCCATAAATCCAAGATAAGGACCTCCGAATCCAAGGGAAAGACCTAACGGCTGTCCTTCCCCGACGGCAACGTCAGCCCCATACTCTCTCGGAGTCTTTAAAATACCAAGAGAAATCGGATTCACGCCCATGATAAATTTCGCTCCGGCTTCATGCACCGCCTCGCCAATTGCCCGGGCATCCTCCAGATTACCGTAATAATTCGGGTGCTGAACATACACACAGGCTGTCTCCTTGTCTATGTGGGCCTTCAGGTATTCCAGATCTGTTAATCCGTCCTTTTCCGGAATGATTTCCAGCTCCATCTCATTTCCAAAGCAGTAGGTCTTCACCGCCGCCAATACATAGGGCGCCGCCGCTGCTGAAATAAATGCCTTCCTTCTTTTTCTGTCTCTGCACATGACAATACTCTCCGCCGCCGCGGAAGCGCCGTCATACACGGAAGCATTGGATGCGTCCATTCCGGTCAGGTCACAGATCATTGTCTGATATTCAAATATAGACTGCAGGATTCCCTGGCTGATTTCTGCCTGATAAGGCGTATAGGCCGTCAGCAGGTCCTCTTTTGCAATCACACTCTTTACAATGGACGGAATATAATGACGGTAAGCTCCGGCCCCGCGGAATATTGTCTCGAATACCCGGTTCTTCCCTGCAATTTTCCCGATTTTCCTTCGCACTTCCAGCTCGGACATTCCTTCTGGAATCCGAAGCCCTTCTTTTATTTTTACGTCGGAAGGAATATGCGCAAACAATTCATCGATCGTCTGAAAGCCGATCTCATTCAGCATTGCCTGGCGTTCCTCCGCCGTATTTGGAACATAGCTTCCCATAATTTTGGGCACCGCCTTTCTAATTTTCTTCACTCTCTACAAATGCTTTATACTCCTCGGCAGATAATAATTCCTCTTCTTCGGATACGTCTTTTACCTTGATAAACCATGCCTCATAGGGAGACTCGTTGATCAGCTCCGGTGCGTCTAACAGCGCTTCGTTAATCTCGCTGACCTCTCCGGATACCGGTGAATACACATCGGATACTGCCTTCACAGACTCAACATCGCCAAGCGGCTCTCCCGCTGTCACCTCATCTCCAACCTCAGGAAGATTCACAAACACAAGATCTCCAAGCTCAGACTGTGCATAATCCGTCAGTCCTATCACCATTTCTTCGCCCTCTGCCTTTACCCACTCGTGTGATTTTGAATACTTTAATCCTTCTCTTAATTCCATGTCCTAATCCTCCTTTTCACTTTATTTATTTCTTTTATAAAATGGCAAAGCCACTACTTCGGCTTCAACCATTCTTCCACGAACCGCAACGCTGACCTTTGTGCCAAGTTCCCCGCAGGCAGCGTCCACAAGCGCCATCGCGATCGGATACCCCAGGTATGGGCAGTGTGTTCCGGAAGTCGTATGGCCTATGATTTTTCCATCCGCCGATACTTCCTGATGTTCCCGGATAATCCCCCGGCCGACAACCTTTAAACCGACTCTCTTAATCTTCGGTTCTCCTTTTTCTTCCAGCGCCGCTTTTCCAATGAAGTCATCCTTCGTCATCTTCACGGCAAAGGAAAGCCCCGTCTCCAAAGGTGTGATCTCATCATTCATTTCATGTCCGTATAACGGCATCGCCGCTTCCATTCTCAAGGTATCTCTTGCACCAAGTCCGCAGGGAATCAGCCCTTCTTCTTTTCCTGCTTCCAGAAGGGCATTCCACATCGTCTCTGCCTCTTCGCTGGAAAAATACAGCTCCACTCCATCTTCTCCGGTATATCCTGTCTTCGAAATAATGCACGGGATTCCCGCCGCCTCCGTGTCAAATACCGCGTGATAATATTTCTTCGGAATATTATCCTCTGCCGTCAGCTTCCTGAGAATTTCCAGCGCCTTCGGCCCCTGCAGCGCAAGCTGCGCATATTGATCAGAAACGTCCGTAAAGGTAACTTCTCCAAACTGATGTGCCAGCATCCATTGATAATCCTTATCCTTGTTCGCTGCATTTACCACAATAAAATAATGATCGTCGGATTTTTTGTATACGATCAAATCGTCCACAGTTCCTCCGTTCTCATTGCACATCGGGCTGTACCTTGCCTGGCCATCCACCATATTGCCAAATTTGTTCGTCAGAAGCATCTCCAGGTTCGCCAGAGCATCCTTCCCCTCGCAGAGTATCTCCCCCATATGGGACACATCAAACAAACCTGCCTGCGTCCTCACGGCCATATGCTCCTTAATAACTCCGGTTCCATACTGCACCGGCAGAAGATATCCGCCAAACGGTACGATCTTGCCGCCTGCTTTCACATGCGCATCATAAAGCGGTGTTTTCAATTCCATGTTCCCTTTCCTCCTGAATATTAGTTTGCACTTGTTGAACTGCCAATGTCCGATAAAATCTGCTTTTCCGCCCCTTTGTTCATTTCTTAACAAAGCACGCAAAAAAGCAGATAAAAGAAGTCTTCCTAATGGAAGCTCTTTTATCTGCCTCTGTCCTTTCACCTGAAAGATTTCCCGTCTAAGAGTCTCCTGACCCTAAACAGTTACTTCTTCGGTACAATATAAAATATCATATAATGTTCTCCAGAGTGTCGTCCAGACCTGTTTCTTTTGCCTGAGAGTTTTTGCACTGCACCTTCGGCGCCATCTCCGCCGTTCCCACAAACAGCGGATGGTCTCTCACAAGCCCTTCTCCCAACATCATCATTATAAATGATTCCCCCTGGAAAAGTCAATGAAATCTGACCGGATTACTCCTGAACATATGGCATCAATGCGATATGTCTTGCTCTCTTAATAGCTACCGTCAGAGCTCTCTGATGCTTTGCACAGTTTCCTGTGATTCTTCTTGGAAGGATTTTTCCTCTCTCAGAGATATATTTTCTCAACTTAGCTACATCCTTGTAATCGATTTCGTTATTCTCTTTACCACAGAATACACATACTTTTTTTCTTCTGCGTCCGCCGCCTCTTCTCTTGAAGCCGCCTTCCGGACGATTGCCTTTATCGTAAGCCATGATGCTTTACCTCCTAATTTACTATCAAGTTGCTTT